>NZ_GL882869.1:146054-158917 GCF_000195655.1 Klebsiella sp. MS 92-3 | reverse complement strand
CCCCCCCCCCCCCCCCCCCGGCAACTCACATCACGATTATTTGCCGGTAAACTGGCTCAGGTTGTCTTTATCGACGCCCACGTAGGGGACGCGAACAATCTTGTTGTCAATTTTCCAGTTGGTGCCTGCCGCGGCGTCTTTCCCGTCGGCAAGGTTTTTCGCCAGCTCGAAGGTCGCTTTTGCCTGGTTGTTGGCATCGTTCAGCACAGTACCGGCCATCGCGCCGGATTTCACCAGCGCCAGGGCTTCCGGCAGGGCATCAACGCCGAACACCGGAATGCTGCTCTTGTTGTGCGCTTTCAGCGCTTCAACCGCGCCCATCGCCATGGCGTCGTTGTTAGCGATCACCACTTCAATCTTGTTGGCATTCGGGCCGGAGAGCCAGGCGTCCATTTTGTCTTTCGCCTGGGCGGTATCCCACATCGCGGTATCCAGCTGCAGCTGCTGGGTCTTCAGACCTTTATCATTCAGCTCTTTAATAACGTAAGTGGTACGCGCTTCCGCATCCGGATGGCCCGGCTCGCCTTTCAGCAGAACGTACTGGATCTGACCGTCTTTATTCAGATCCCAGTTCGGGTTGGCTTTCCAGTGCTTGGCGATCAGATCGCCCTGAATAATCCCGGACTCTTTCGAGTCGGTACCGACGTAATAAGCCTTGTCATAACTATCCAGCGCTTTGCGGGAAGGCTCTTTGTTGAAGAACACCACCGGAATATTCTGCCCGCGCGCCTTTTCAATCACCGTACCTGCGGCGGCCGGGTCAACCAGGTTAATCGCCAGCGCCTTCACGCCTTTCGCCAGCAGCACGTCAATCTGATCGTTTTGTTTCGACTGGTCGTTCTGCGAATCATTCATCAACAGTTGGACGTCTGGCGCGGATTTGCCATCTTTTTCAATCGCCTTACGCACTACCGACATAAAGTTGTCGTCATATTTATAAATCGTCACGCCGATACGGGTATCTGCTGCGTGTGCGGCGGCGCCAAATAACAGACCAGCCATTACAGCAGACAGGGTAAACACCTTCTTATTCATGGAATCTCCGGTTTTATTATGCAGGGTCATTATTGTGAGAAAATGCAGGCGGGATTTGTTGCATTAGTGTTACCGCACAACGCATTTCACGACGAAAATTCGGTCTTCCGTGTCGGGTAACGCTCCAGAAAAATACGACTGTAAAACTCGTTTAACGCCTTGTTCCTACTAAATAAAGTGAGGAATATCCATCACCTCGTGGTTCAGACTGGTAAACGCTGCCATCATAATCAGGCGAATGTTAATATACTGTGAATTTACTCACAAATTGAAAGCGGTTACATCCCGCGATCGCGTCAGTTAGTGATCGGCCCCACAGTTTGCCGCTGGGCAACGGAATGACGGCGCACCAGCGTCGGCATAAAGCAGTGCGTCGCCTCGCGATCCAGCTTGCCGGCCGCCCCCAGCAGCGCCAGCTCGGTGGCCAGCTTTGCCATCGACATTACCGGATAGCGCACGGTGGTGAGCTGAGGATCGGTGTAACGGGAAATAGGAATATCATCAAAGCCAATCAGCGACAGATGCTGCGGCACGACAATGCCGTTGTCCTTCAGCGTCGTCAGCGCGCCGGCCGCCATGCTGTCGTTATAGGCAAACACCGCGGTGAGGCCGAGATTTCGCCCCAGCAGTTCGACCATCGCCGCTTCACCGCCCTGCATATCCGGGGAGCCGGAACCGATCCAGCTGTCCGGGGCGATGATGCCTTGCTCCTGCAGCGCTTTGCTCCACCCTTCCCGGCGCATATCGTCATCTTCAATACCGTGGTTTGAGGAGAGATAGCCGATGCGCTGGTGACCATGATTGAGCAGCATACGGGTGGCCATCAGCGCGCCGCTGACGTTGTCGAGTCCGACGCAGCGATGGGCATACCCCGGCACGATGCGGTTGATCAGCACCATCCCCGGGATATGTTGCATAAAGTCGCTCAGTTCATCATCGCTCAGCGCTTTCGAATGGACGATCAGCGCCGAGCAGCGCTGACGGATCAGCACCTCGATGGCGTGACGCTCTTTTTCCGCCTCATGATAGCTGTTGCCGATCAGCACATATTTCTGATGCTGCTGAGCAACGGTATCCACTGCTTTCACCAGCGCGCCGAAGAAGGCGTCGGAGACGTCCATCACCACCACGCCGATGGTATCGCTGACCTGGGTGGCCAGCGCCTGGGCGTTGGCGTTGGGCCGGTAGCCCAGTTGGGTCACCGCTTTCATCACCACGTCGCGCGTATCCGGACTCACCAGCGCGCTGTTATTCAGCACCCGCGACACGGTGGCCACGGAAACGCCCGCCTGGCGGGCGACATCACGAATGGTGATCATACTCAGCAACCTTAAGAGAATTACAGCACGTCACATTCACCTCCTGTGCTTAGCAAGGAGGCTATTCTGGCAGCGACCCGCGGTCCGCTGCGTGAGTGAGGTCACACGGCTGGAAACGTTTACATCCGTTTTGTTAATGATTGTGATCGAGATCGTTATCTGGATGTGTCTTTCAATGATGTGCCTGACGCACGCAGGGTTAACTGACGCCACAGCCATTCCACCGGCCCCTGGCGGAAGCGGCGCAGCCAGAGCGATGAGACAAGGAGGTTAACGGCCCAGATGGGGGGGACAAAGGCCAGCAGCTGCAGACGATCGAAGCGCATAAACAGCCCAAGATGATAAAACAGGGTGGTGCAGATCAGGGTCTGCAGCAGGTAGTTGGTCAGCGCCATGCGTCCGACGCAGGCGATAGCGCCCACCAGGCGGAAACGGCAGAGTTGCGGCCAGTAGCCCCAGGCCAGCGCGGCATAGCCGATAGCCTGCAGCGGGGCGCTAAGTTCGCGCGGCGCCTGCAGTAAAAACGCGCACCAGCGATAGTCCCAGGCCAGATACCACTGGGCGAATATTGCCGGCAGATTGACCGCCATGCCGGCCGCCACCAGCAGCGCGCCGGTACGCCGGTAGTGACGCAGGCTAAACTGCCCCTTCAGCCAGCCGCTGCGCATCAGCGCCGCGCCCATCAGCATCATCCCCGCCAGCTGCCAGCCATACTGCGCGCCCAGCGCCAGCAGATTGTCAGATAGCATATCCGCCCGGTTGCTGACCGCCTCCATGCCACCGTGCAGCTTCCAGTACTGCTCATATTGCAGGTTCGCCGCGTCCGGCGCCCACGAGCGATTCGCCGCGGTCCCGGAGATCATCCCCAACAGGACCAGCACCGCAATGCCGGTGAGGTAGAGCACCACCCCGGTGTTAAACAGCGATTTGACATGGTGCGCCTCACGCACCATGCGCCAGCTCACCAGCCCCACCAGGGCATAGGCCAGCAGAATATCGCCATCCCAGAAAAAAAGACCGTGAATGAAACCGAGCAGCGCCAGCAGCGTCAGCCGCGACTGGATCCAGCGCTTCCCTCGCGGAAGCAATAGCTGAAGACCGGCGCCAAACAGCAGCGCGAACAGGGTGAGAAACTTCACCTGCGCCAGCAGGTCGAGGAGCGCCCAGGTCCAGGCATCGCTAAGGGACGCGCTTCCTGACCAGGCGGGATTGAGATAAGCGGCCTTCGGCAAGCCGAAGGCGCTGATATTGAGAAGCAGGATACCGAGGATGGCGACGCCGCGGACAAAGTCCAGCGTGACATTTCTCTCCATGCACCCTGCTCCGTTTTAGTTGTGGTGACGTACTGCGCGCAGGAATTCCTGGCGGGTATTCTGGCTGGATTTAAACAGGCCGCCGAGAGAGGTGGTGGTGGTGGCGCTGGTCGCGTCGCGAATGCCGCGCGCCTTCACGCAATAATGCACCGCGTCAATGGATACCGCCACGTTGTTGGTGCCGAGCAGCGTCTGCAGCGCGATCAGGATCTGCTGCGTCAGACGCTCCTGGACCTGCGGACGTTGGGCGAAGAACTGCACGATGCGGTTGATTTTCGACAGGCCGATCACCGAATCTTTCGGGATATAGGCTACCGTCGCTTTACCATCGATGGTAACGAAATGGTGTTCGCAGGTGCTGGTCAGGGTGATATCGCGCACGGTGACCATTTCATCGACCTTCATTTTGTTTTCAATGACGGTGATTTTCGGGAAGCGAGAATAATCCAGCCCGGAGAAGATCTCATCGACATACATTTTGGCGATGCGATGCGGGGTCTCCATCAGACTGTCATCACTCAGATCCAGATTCAGCAGTTGCATAATCTCGGTCATATGACCGGTAATCAAACGCTTGCGTGTTTCGTTATCAATTTCTTGTACTGGCGCACGCATCGGCGTCTCCAGCCCACGAGCGACCAGCGCTTCATGAACGAGGACGGCTTCTTTACTCAGTGATGACATTTATGTTTCTCCTGCAGGTGTGGCGCTCTTTGCTTTTTCTGGGGGCAAAGTTTGTATTCATTGTGCGTGAGGTGGCGCACAGAATCCAGTAGCCGTAACGATAATTATTGAAATTGGCGCTGCCTTTTATTAGGGAGCGAAGCCATGCCTCAGGCGCAACGCCAAATCCTTATCGCCGTATCCGGAATGTTCCAACCGCTGTACGCATTCATAAGCGCCGTCGCTACACCGGCATGTTGGCTATAAGTTGCATTAATGATGCAGTAAGTTCTCAAAAGGAGAAAGTGAAAGTTGCTCACCGGCTAATGAAATATCTGTATTATGAACGTTTACGCGCACATCCCTTCCGAGGAGCCTTGCATGGAACTGCTTGAAGAGCATCGCTGTTTTGACGGCCAGCAACAACGCTGGCGTCATCACTCCCCTGTCCTGAACTGCGCCATGACGTTCAGCATTTTTTTACCGCCTGAGCGCGAAACGCCGCCGCCGGTGCTGTACTGGCTGTCGGGGCTGACCTGTAACGATGAGAACTTTACCACCAAGGCGGGCGCCCAGCGCATTGCCGCCGAGCTGGGCATCGCGCTGGTGATGCCGGATACCAGCCCGCGCGGTGACGAGGCGGCCAACGACGACGGTTACGATCTCGGACAAGGCGCCGGCTTCTACCTGAACGCCACCGAGGCGCCCTGGGCGGCGCACTACCGAATGTACGATTACCTGCGTGACGAACTGCCCGCGCTTATTCGTAGCGAGTTTAGCGTCGGCGAACGCTGCGCCGTCAGCGGCCACTCGATGGGCGGCCACGGCGCGCTCATTATGGCGCTCAAAAATCCCGGCCGCTACGCCAGCGTCTCCGCCTTCGCGCCGATCGTCAATCCCTCCCAGGTCCCGTGGGGCAAGAAAGCGTTTACCGCCTATCTCGGCGCGGATGAATCGGCATGGCACTCCTGGGACAGCTGTGCGCTGATGCAGGCCAGCCGGCCGGAGGACGCCGTGCCGACGCTTATCGATCAGGGCGACAACGATCCATTCCTTGCCGGACAGCTGCAGCCGGCGGTACTGGCGGAGGTCGCGCGGCAGAAGGCCTGGCCGTTAACGCTGCGCATCCAGCCCGGTTACGACCACAGCTATTACTTCATTGCCTCGTTTATTGAAGACCATCTGCGCTTCCATGCGCAGCATCTCTTTGGCTAAACGCCAATGCGCCGCGAAGCTGCTTCGCGGCGCATGTTCAGGCCTACAGGACGCGTTTTAGCGCCGGCAATCAGAAGCGATAATCCACCGCCATAAAGTAGCGACGGCCTTCTTCGGTATAACTGTAGTCGTCCCGGCTCAGATCTTTATCACCCACGTTCTGCACCCCGGAGCGCAGTTTCACGTTTTTGGTCACCTGCCATGCCGCGCCAACGTCAAACAGGGTGTAGCCGCCCGGCGTTTTGCCGGTGGCGCTCACCGCGCGCTGCTGGCCGGTATAGTTGGCCGTCACGTAAAAGGACCAGTCGTCCAGCGGTTTCCAGTCGAGCGTGCCGTTGGCGGTATGGAACGGCAGCGTCTGCAGCGGTTTGTCGCCGCCATTGCTCAGATCGCGACCATCGTTGTAGGTGTAGTTCACCGTCAGCTTCCACTCATCGCCAAACGGGATCTTCACCTCCGTCTCCACCCCTTTGATGCGGGCTTTGTTGACGTTGAAATAGCGGAAGATCGGCACGCGCTTGCCGTTGACGGTTTTCCAGCCGACAAAGTTCGGGTAGCCCGGCGCTTCGCTGGCGCTGGAGGTGCGCAGAACATCGATCATGTCGTCGACATTATTCTGGAAGGTGGTGATGCTGCCTTCGACATTTTCAAGCCAGCCCTCTTCCCCGCGGTAGTAGAGACCGAGCTCGAAGCTTTCGCTGGTTTCCGGTTTCAGATCCGGGTTACCGACGATGCTGCACGAGCCGCGACAGGAGTTGGTGGTCCAGTCGGGGTTAAGCTGCAGCAGCGACGGGGCTTTAAACGCCGTCGCCCAGCCGCCTTTGACGGTGACGGTATCGGTGGCGTTATACACCAGATAGGCGCGCGGGCTCCAGTGATCGCCATAGGTCTGATGGTCGTCCATACGAATGCCGGTGGTCAGCGCCAGCGGCTCGATGATGCGCCATTCGTCTTCGATAAACAGGGCGTACTGGCTGGCCGACGTCGACTGGCCGCCGCTGCTCAGGTTGACCGGATCTTTCAGTTTGTCGTGGCGCCATTCGCCGCCGAAGGTCACCAGCTGGTTAATCATGCCCAGCGGCAGGACATACTTGCCGTCGATGGCATTGCTTTCCGAGGTAATAGTCCCGCTCTGCCCTGGATTTTTGTTATCCACCTTTTCGCCGTAGAACTTGAGCTCGCTATTGCCGATATCCCAGCGGCCGTTATGGCTCAGAGAGTAGTTCTCCCGCTCAAGGCGGTTGCGGTCAAGGGAATCGGAATCGCGATCCTGACGGTCAAAGCCGTAGCCTGCGGTAAAATCGTGGTTTTCGTTCGGCGTCCAGGCGAATTCAACATTGCCATCGCGGCTGGTGAAGCCCTCGATGCGCGGCGTCTCGCCGGTGGCATTACTGGATGACTGCGGATCGTCCTTGGCGCGTTTTGCCAGGCTGCCGTAGGCCTTCATTCCAAGTACGCCGTCGATCAGCGGGCCGCTGGTGAAGAACTGGCCGTTCCAGGTATCCCCGCGATCGCGGTGCTCCTGAATAGTGGTATCAGCACTCAGCGTCCCGGTCCATTTCTGGCCGATTTTTTTGGTAATAATGTTGACCACCCCACCGAGCGCATCGGAGCCGTAAAGGGAGGACATCGGGCCGCGCACCACTTCGATACGCTCAATAGCATCCACCGGGATCCAGTTAAGGTCGAAGTCATTGTGGCGGAAGACGGCGTTCCGCGAGTTAACGCGCTTGCCGTCGACCAGGATCAGGGTATAGCTGCTGCTCAGACCGCGGATGCTAACGCCCTTGCGGTTATCCCCTTCGTTGGTGAGCTGGACCCCAGGCACATCGCGCAGCACGTCTTTCAGGTTCTGAACAGGCTTGCGTTGTAAATCCTGTTGGGTGATGACGCTGATGCTCGCCGGCGCGTCTTTGACATTCTGTTCAGTGGCCGAGGCGGTCACCACCAGCGTTTCTTCATTCACATCGGCCAGAGCCGGAAACGCCAACGATACGACGGACGCAGACAATCCCGCCCGGATAAAAGGGTTTAACCTGAACATTCCAAATCTCCATGAGGTGTACAACCAAACAAACAACAAGGTGCTGCTCACACGCGCTGGCGGCTTGCCGCTCTGTCGGCGGCATGCTCGCGCTGTTTTCTCGTCGATGTGGCTGGTCGCCCGGTGTCAGTCTGTACAAGCGGCAGAGACGGGGAGTGGCTTCATCCGTAATGGGCGAAAATGATAAAGATAATGATTACGATTATCAATATAATTATGAAGAATTGTGACAAGCTGTAACCGCACAAACATAAAAAAAGCCCTCTGTTCAGAGGGCTTCCGGGTGATGACAAATCTGTCTTCGTTATTGTGCTCACATGTCTGCCGGGTGGCGGCTTCCGCCTTACCAGGCCTACGAAACATCGCAATATCAATCAGTTACGCGGTTATCTGTAGGCCCGCGCAAGCGCAGCGCAGCCGGGCAATCCCTGAAGATTGCACTTTGCCAGCAATATAAAGCCCTCTTCACAGAGGGCTTTTATCGCACAATCGCGAAGATTAACGCTTAAAGCGGTCCGGGAAGGTCATTTCGCTGTAGCGAACAAAGCGGGTGCCTTTCGCCAGCTTGTAACCAAACCAGATGACGAGGAACAGCGGAATACCGATGTAGGTCGCCGCCACGCCGCCCCAGTCAATGGTGTCCTTGAGGAACGCTTCGTAGTTCTGTCCGAGGGTGATGATCAGGCACAGCACGAAGGCGAAGATCGGCCCCAGCGGGAAGAACCCGGAACGATACGGCAGATTATTAATATCGTTACCCTGCAGGACGTAGCCGCGACGGAAACGATAGTGGCTGATCGCAATACCCAGCCAGGCGATAAAGCCCGTCATCCCGGAGGTGTTCAGCAGCCACAGGTACACCGTCTGGTTGCCAAACATGGAAGTCAGGAAGCACAGCGCCGCGATCACGGTGGTCGCGTACAGCGCGTTACGCGGCACGCCGCCACGCGACAGCTTCGAGAAAATGCGCGGCGCTTTACCGTCGCAGGCCAGGGTGTACAGCATACGCGTGGAGGCGTACATCCCGGAGTTCCCCGCCGACAGCACGGCAGTCAGGATAACGGCGTTCATGATTGCCGCCGCCGACAGCAAACCAGCATGCTGGAACACCAGGGTGAACGGGCTGACGGAGATATCCTTCACATCGTTGCGCAGCAGACTCGGATCGGTATACGGAATGATCAGGCTGATAATCAGGATCGCGAAGACGTAAAACAGCAGGATACGCCAGAAGACCTGGCGCACCGCGCGCGGAATGTTCTTCTCCGGATTTTCAGATTCACCGGCAGCGATGCCGATAAGCTCGGTGCCCTGGAACGAGAAGCCGACAATCATCGCCACGCCAATCATCGCCGAGAAACCGCCGGCGAACGGCGCATCCGCGATCCCCCAGTTGCTCCATCCGGCTGGCTGCGCCCCTTTGAAGATGCCGACAATCATCATCACGCCGACGATGATAAAGATAATGACGGTGGCCACTTTTATCAGCGAGAACCAGTATTCCGCCTCGCCAAAGCCGCGCACCGAGATCCAGTTCAGCAGGAACATGATGCCGAGGAACAAGGCGCTCCAGATCCAGCCCGGAGTGTCGGGGAACCAGTAGCTCATCACCAGCTGTGAGGCCACGAGGTCAACGGCGATCGTCACCGCCCAGTTGTACCAGTAGTTCCAGCCCAGCGCGAAGCCGAAGCCTTCTTCAACATAATTCTGCCCGTAGGTGGCGAAGGAACCGGATACCGGCATAAACGCCGCCAGCTCGCCGAGGCTGGTCATCAGGAAATAGACCATCAAACCGATCAGAATATAAGACAGCAGCGCCCCGCCGGGACCTGCTTGCGAAATGGTTGCGCCAGAGGCAACAAAAAGACCCGTACCGATGGAACCGCCGATGGCGATCATGGTCAAGTGGCGCGCCTTCAGTTCACGACGTAGCGTGGGCGCTTCTGTGGTTTTAGTTTCCGAAACCATGTGATAATGCTATCCATCCAAAAAATGAGGCGCGATTGTAGCAGACGATCGGGGTTCCATCCGGTACAAATGCAAAGTTATAAGAGAGCTTCATGATCGCCCGCAAATTATTAGTAAAGCACTAACCTGCGGAATTGCCAGCGAATTCCCCCCGTAATCAGGCGATAAAACCGGGCTGCTACACCTGGCAATAGTGCAGAAAACGTTGTAATGCTTTAGAAATATGCTTCTGCCGGTGATGGATCCGCCACAGCGTGCGCGTCAGCCGGGGCAATGGCACTTTCAGCTCCGCCAGCGTGCCCGAGGCAAGCTGTTCGGCAATCACCCGCCGCGATAGACAGCTGATGCCCAGGCCATGCCTGACCGCGTGCTTGATCGCCTCTGAATTACCCAGCTCCATGCCCAGATGAAACGCCGGCAGATGCGACAGCAGAACGTAATCGACAATCTCCCGGGTGCCGGAGCCATGCTCGCGCAGGATCCACGGCGCCTCAGCCAGTTGCTGCAGGGTCACCTCCCCCGCCAGCAGCGGTGAGTTGGGCGCGGCAAACACCACCAGTTCATCCTCCAGCCACGGCTCGGCAATAATATCGGCGGCATGGCACGGCCCCTCAATCAGGCCGAAATCCACCCGCAGGTCGGCGACGGCGTTGATGACGTCCAGGCTGTTGCCGACGCTCAGCTCGACCGGCAGATCCGGGAAGTCATGACGATAGCGGGCAATAATCTCCGGCATAATATAGTTGCCGATGGTGCTGCTGGCGTAGACTCGGATCGCCCCGTTATCGCCGCGAAACAGCTGCTCGATCTCCAGGGCCCGCTCCAGCAGCGCCAGCGCACGCGGGTACAGCAGCCGTCCATGCTCATTCACCACCAGTCGTTTACCGACGCGGTCAAACAGCTGCACGCCGAGCTGCCCTTCCAGAT
The DNA here is from genome assembly GCF_000195655.1 of Klebsiella sp. MS 92-3. Classification (NCBI taxonomy): domain Bacteria; kingdom Pseudomonadati; phylum Pseudomonadota; class Gammaproteobacteria; order Enterobacterales; family Enterobacteriaceae; genus Klebsiella; species Klebsiella sp. MS 92-3. Next base: position 148,433 of record NZ_GL882869.1, on the reverse strand, counting down.
CGGTCAGCGCGGCGCTGACCGCGGATTGCGAAAGCGCCAGCATCTGTGACGCCTGAGTGGTCGACCCACTCTTGTGGACTTCGGCGAACACTTCCAGCTGCCGCAGCGTAATATGCATAACCCACCCGTTTAGTAATCCAACCTGAATAACCTTCCTTACTATGGTGACACAAATCGAGGCGGCTGACGGAAGGAAAATCCGCTTATATCACAAAATCATCGTCTTGCCGGCGAGACCGCCCCGCTTCTGCCTAACCCGCTCTCGCCCCGTTGTAACCGGCGAAGCGGCCATTAACCACTTATTACGATTGATTATAAACATATAATCAATTTTATATTTAATCCCGCGCGGCGTAACCTTTAGGCAGACAAAGGAGAAGGTTATGACAGCACTCACTTTACCCACCAAACATCGTTCCCTGTGGCATTTTGTCCCAGGCCTGGCGCTGACCGCCGCTCTGACCGGCGCAGCCCTGTGGGCCGGTAGTTTCCCGGCCATCGCCGGCGCGGGCTTTAGCGCCCTGACCCTCGCTATCCTGTTCGGGATGGTCGTCGGCAACACGGTCTACCCGAAAATCTGGCAGCCCTGCGACGGCGGGGTGATCTTCGCCAAGCAGCATCTGCTGCGCCTGGGGATCATCCTCTACGGCTTTCGCCTGACGTTCGCCCAGATTGCCGACGTCGGCGTGAGCGGTATTTTGATTGACGTTCTGACGCTCTCCAGTACCTTTTTCATCGCCTGCTTCCTTGGCCAGAAAGTGTTTGGTCTCGATAAACACACCAGCTGGCTGATCGGCGCCGGCAGCAGCATCTGCGGCGCGGCGGCCGTGCTCGCCACCGAGCCGGTGGTCAAAGCCGAAGCCAGTAAAGTGACGGTTGCCGTCGCTACAGTGGTTATCTTCGGTACCATCGCCATCTTCCTCTATCCGGCGATGTACCCGCTGCTGGCGCACTGGTTTACCCTGGAGACCTACGGGATCTATATGGGCTCCACCATGCATGAAGTGGCGCAGGTTGTTGCCGCCGGCCATGCGGTCAGCCCGGACGCGGAGAACGCGGCGGTTATCGCCAAAATGCTGCGCGTCATGATGCTGGCTCCGTTCCTGCTGTTCCTGGCGGCGCGTGTTAAACAGCTGACCCCGGCAGGCAACGGCGAGAAAAGCAAAATCACCATTCCGTGGTTCGCCATTATGTTCATCCTGGTGGCGGTGTTTAACTCCTTCCATCTGCTGCCGAAAGCCGTGGTGGATATGCTGGTGACGCTGGATACCGTCCTGCTGGCGATGGCAATGGCCGCCCTCGGGGTCACCACCCACGTCAGCGCGCTGAAAAAAGCCGGGGCGAAACCGCTGCTGATGGCGCTGATGCTGTTCGTCTGGTTGATTGTCGGCGGCGGGGTCATTAACGTCGCTATCCACAGCCTGATGGCATAAAGCACTACATCTTTCTCCAGTTAAGCCGCTATCATTACCCACCCCCCAGCGGCTTTAACTGGAGTTTTTTTTATGAAATACGTAGGAGCGCACGTGAGCGCCTCAGGTGGACTGGCCAATGCCGCCATTCGCGCCGCCGAAATCGAAGCAACCGCCTTCGCCCTCTTCACCAAGAACCAGCGCCAGTGGCGCGCCGCGCCGCTCAGCGACGAGACCATCGCCGAATTCAAAGCCGCCTGTGAAAAGTATCACTTTGGCCCGGGGCAGATCCTGCCGCACGACAGCTACCTGATTAACCTTGGCCACCCGGTGGAAGAAGCGCTGGAAAAATCCCGTGATGCCTTCATTGATGAAATGACCCGCTGCCAGCAGCTGGGACTGACGCTGCTCAACTTCCACCCCGGCAGCCATCTGCAGCAGATCCCGGAGGAGGAGTGCCTGGCGCGCATCGCCGAATCGATCAATATCGCGCTGGCGAAGACCGAAGGCGTTACTGCGGTGATCGAAAACACCGCTGGCCAGGGCAGCAACCTCGGCTTTAAGTTCGAGCACCTCGCGGCCATCATCGACGGTGTGGAAGATAAATCCCGCGTCGGCGTCTGCATCGATACCTGCCATGCTTTCGCCGCCGGCTACGACCTGCGCAGCGCCGAAGCCTGCGAAAAAACCTTCGCCGCCTTCGAACGCATCGTCGGTTTTCAGTATCTGCGCGGCATGCATCTCAACGATGCCAAGAGCGCCTTCGGCAGCCGGGTCGACCGTCACCACAGCCTGGGGGAAGGCAACATCGGCCACGATTGCTTCAGCTGGATCATGCAGGACAGCCGCTTCGACGGTATTCCGCTGATTCTGGAAACCATCAACCCGGATATCTGGGCGGAAGAGATTGCCTGGCTGCGGGCGCAGCAGATTGCCGAAGTGGCGTAAATAGAGACAAAAAAAAAAA
>NZ_GL882869.1:119005-145959 GCF_000195655.1 Klebsiella sp. MS 92-3 | reverse complement strand
GAGGGGAAAAAAAAAAAAAAAAAAAAGGGCCAAAACACGCGCCCCTTTTTTATTGCGGTAGGATTATGCCGCTTTTTCAACTTCCGCTGTTTGCGCCTCAGGGCGTTTCAGCACGGCGTAGGCAAGGCCCGCCACCAGCGTTCCGGCAACAATCGCCAGCAGGTAGCCCAGCACCGGCGTAATCGCCCCCGGGATCAGCAGAACAAACAGCCCGCCGTGCGGCGCCATCAGTTTCGCGCCGACCGCCATGGAGATAGCGCCGGTTACCGCGCCGCCGACGATACAGCACGGCAGAACGCGCATCGGGTCACGGGCGGCAAAAGGAATCGCCCCTTCCGAGATAAAGCACAGGCCAAGAACCAGCGCGGCTTTGCCCCCTTCCCGCTGCCCTTTGTCGAACTTATTGCGCGCTACCAGCGTCGCGATACCCATCGCCAGCGGTGGCACCATACCGGCCGCCATGATCGCCGCCATCGGCGCATAGGTCTGGGTACTCAGCAGGCCAACGCCAAAGGCATAGGCCGCTTTGTTTACCGGCCCGCCCATGTCGGTACACATCATCGCGCCGAGGATCGCGCCCAGCAGAACCGCGTTGGCGGTGCCCATGGTTTGCAGCCAGTGGGTCAGCCAGGCGAGGATACCGGCTACCGGTTTACCGATCAGATAGATCATTGCCAAACCCACGATCAGGCTGGAGACCAGCGGAATGATCAGGATTGGTTTCAGGGCTTCCATACTCTGCGGCAGTTTCAGCTTCGTGCTGATGGCTTTCGCCACATAACCGGCAAGGAAACCAGCGATGATCCCGCCGATAAAGCCGGAGCCGCCGCTAACCGCCAGCATACCGCCGATAAGGCCCGGGGTCAGACCCGGACGGTCGGCAATGGAGAAGGCGATAAAGCCTGCCAGTACCGGCACCATCAGCGCGAAGGCCGAGCCGCCGCCGATCTGCATCAGCGCCGCCGCCAGGGTGTCTTTCACTTCAAACGCTTTGATCCCGAAGGCAAAGGAGAGCGCGATACACAGGCCCCCGGCCACTACCATCGGCAGCATATAGGAGACGCCGGTCAGCAGGTGGCGATAGGCGCCCGCCGACTCTTTTTTCCCTTCAGCAGCCGCCTGAGGTTTGCCGGATGGCTGGTACGGTTTGGCTTCCGCCACCGCTTTATCCAGCTCCTGGGCGGTTTTCTTCAGCGCCAGACCGGTGGTGGTGCGGTACATCGGCTTGCCGGCGAATTTCGCCAGGTCCACCTCGATATCGGCAGCGACGATCACCAGATCCGCCTCGGCCACCTCTTCCGGGGTGATGGCATTGCCCGCCCCAACGGAGCCGCGGGTCTCCACCTTCACCCACCAGCCGCGTTTTTTGGCTTCGGTTTCGATGGCTTCTGCCGCCATAAAGGTGTGGGCGACGCCGGTCGGACAGGCGGTGACCGCGACAATGCGTTTCTGCCCCTGAGCGGCGGCCGGAACGGCTACCGCCGCTGGCGCAACGTAGGGCTTAGCGTGGTCTTTCGCTTCTCCCAGGAACAGCTCCGGATGGGCGACAGCACGGTTAATATCGCCCAGGTAAACGTTTTTACCATTCAGCGCGCTATCGGCCGGCAGCGCGGTTCCCAGCACGATGGCCAGTTCGGCGTCATTCGGGTTATCAATCAGCTCAAGGTGCGCTTTCGGCGCCGCGGCACCCAGCAGGGTTTTCGCCATGTAGGCGCGCGCCTGTCCGAGTCCGGCATCAATAATCAGCAGCGTTTTCATTATGCCTCTCCTGCTGTCAATTAAAGGGTTGTAAGTCGACGCGCGCCATCATCGCGGCCAACTGGGTACGGTCGGTAATTCCTACATTGCTCTGGCTGACGGCCAGGGCAGCGACGGCGGTCGCCAGGCGCAGGGTATGCTCGCTGGATTCACGCATCAGCAGGCCGTAAATCAGGCCGCCGACCATCGAATCGCCGGCGCCAACGGTGCTGACCACTTCCACTGAAGGTGGTTTAGCAATCCACTCCCCAGAGGCGTTCACCCACAGCGCGCCCTCTTCGCCCAGGGAGATCACCACGTGGGCAATACCCTGCTCGCGCAGCGCATGGGCGGCGTCGATAACATCTTTCATCTCCGGCAGCTTGCGGCCAGCCCAGATTTCCAGTTCGCGACGGTTCGGTTTCACCAGCCACGGCGCCGCTTTTAGTCCGGCAACCAGCGCTTCGCGGCTGCTGTCGAAAATAATGCATGGGCACTGGCTGCGCAGACGGGTCATCCAGTCGGTGAAGGCTTCCGGGCTAACGCCGGACGGCAGGCTGCCGCTGACGCAGACCATATCGAACTGCCCGAGCCAGCTCAGGGAGTCGTTGACAAAGCGTTCCCAGTCGCCCGGGGTGACTTCAAAGCCGGAGAAGTTGAAATCGGTCACTTCGCCATCTTTTTCCGTCAGCTTAACGTTGATACGGGTCCGGCCCTGCACCACCTGGAAACGGTTGGCGATCCCCAGCTCGCTGAACAGCTGCTGAAAGCCGTCCTGGTTGTCTTTACCCAGGAAGCCGCCGACGGTGACGTCAATGCCGAGATCTTTCAGCACTTTCGCCACATTAATGCCTTTCCCGGCGGCGTGCAGGCCGGTGGTGCGCACCAGGTTCACTTCGCCGCGTTCAATCTCCGGGGTGAATCCCACCAGGTCGTATGCCGGGTTTAACGTAATCGTTGCTACACGTCTGCTCATTTATGCGCCCTCCCCAAGGCCTGCGGCGATCGCTTCGCCAATCGCATCCAGCGCTTGTTGCGCATCCTCACCCTGCGCGGTAAAACGCAGACGGTGACCTTTTTTCACACCCAGCGCCACAACCTTCATCAGGCTGCGACCGTTAGCCGGCTTGCCGGAACCGTCGAGATTGGTAACGGTGATGTCGCTGGAAAATTGTTTAATGGTGTTGACCAGCATGGTGCCCGGACGGGCATGCAGGCCGTGTTCATTGCGCACCACGAATTCGGCGCTCAGCACATCTTCGGCAATGGCGTCGTCGCTGGTCAGCAGCGCCAGCACGGTGGCGGCGTCGGCTTTCAGCAAATGTTCAGCTTTCTTGTCCAGCAGCAGCTTGCTCAGACGGTTCAGCACTGCGGTCGGCTGCTCGTCGGCCATCGCCACCGTGACCAGCAGGGAAACCGGCTGCTCGTCGCGGGTAAAGGCGTTAGCCGCGCGGCTGACCGCCACGGCGCTGCGCAAATTGCCTTCCGCACTGTCGTTCAGCCAGACGCCCTGACCGAGGTTCAGCGGCGTATCGTTAATGACGTGGCTAACGAAGGCGGCATCGACAGCGCCAACTTCTTTCAGACGCGCCGCGTTCAGCGCCTGCAGGGTCAGCAGATCGCTGGCCGCGACGTCGAGACTGAGGGTCTCGTTATCCAGCTTCAGCGCTTCGCTCTGCTTCTCTCCCATCAGCAGCGCACGCAGCTCTTCCGCGGTGGTGGCGGACTGCAGCTGCGCGGCGACCGCGTCATCGCTCAGCACGTGGGTCAGCTGACGCAGCAGGCCGAGGTGTTCATCTGAGCTGGCGGCAATCCCGATCGCCACATAGGCGGTCTGCCCTTCGCCCCAGGTGACGCCCTGCGGGGACTGAAACACCTGAACGCCAGTCTTCAGCACCTGGTCACGCGTATCCGTCGTGCCGTGCGGGATCGCGATCCCGTTGCCGAGGAAGGTCGAGGTCTGCTGCTCGCGCGCCAGCATGCCGTTCACGTAGCCATCGGCCACGTTGCCGGCGCTGACCAGCGCGGCGGCGACCTGCCGGATGGCCTCTTCTTTATTACCGGCCTGCTGGCCGGGATGAATATCCTGCACAGATAACTGGAACATGGTTCTCCTCTCCTGCTGAATTGAATCGTTTCAGCTAACTTGAGAAAAAAGGCGCCATCTGACGGGGAACGGATTGCCGAATGACGCTGAAACGTTTCAAGAATTTTGTACCTTTCTTGCTCAACGCGCAAGGTACGTCAGCGACTTGATCGCAGAACTTAGAGGTACTGCACACTTTTGCTGAAGCCTTAGCTATCGACCGCCTAGAACGTCAGCTTTTTGCTGAACTCTATATTTTGAAACGCCTTTTTAATTATTCGTGCCATACTACTGTTTATTTTTAGCCAGCAGGCGTAAACTCCGCGCCGTCTCCTGAAACTACAGAAAACCAAACCCATGGAAAACCGTAGCGCCGCTCTCCCCCGACGCGGGTTCGATGTCACCTCTTCCGCCTTCTTAATCGTCGCCTTTCTGACGGGCATTGCCGGGGCGCTGCAAACCCCGACCCTGAGCCTGTTTCTGACCAACGAAGTGCACGTCCGCCCGGCGATGGTCGGTTTCTTTTTTACCGGCAGCGCGGTTATTGGCATTCTGGTCAGTCAGTTCCTCGCCGGCCGCTCCGACCGTCAGGGCGATCGCAAGCAGCTGATTGTCGTCTGCTGTCTGCTGGGGGTGCTGGCCTGCGTACTCTTTGCCTGGAACCGCAACTATTTCATTTTGCTGTTCATCGGCGTTTTTCTCAGCAGCTTTGGATCGACCGCCAACCCGCAGATGTTTGCCCTCGCGCGGGAGCATGCCGACAGGACCGGCCGCGAAGCGGTGATGTTCAGCTCCATTTTACGTGCCCAGGTCTCCCTGGCATGGGTTATTGGTCCCCCGCTGGCCTACGCCCTGGCGATGGGATTTGGTTTTACCGCGATGTATCTCAGCGCCGCGGCGGCGTTTATCGTCTGCGGGATCATGGTCTGGCTATTCTTGCCCAGCATGCGCAAAGCAAAGCCGGTAGCGACCGGCCGGCTGGAAGCTCCGCGCACGCACCGCCGCGATGCGCTGCTGCTGTTCAGCATCTGCACCCTGATGTGGGGTACTAACAGCCTGTACATCATTAACATGCCGCTGTTTATCATTAACGAGCTGCATCTGCCGGAGAAGCTGGCGGGGCTGATGATGGGCACCGCCGCCGGACTGGAAATTCCGACCATGCTGATTGCCGGTTACTACGCCCGGCGTTTCGGCAAACGCTTTCTGATGCGTCTTTCTGCAGTGGCCGGGGTGCTGTTTTACGTCGGCATGCTGACGGTGCATACGCCAGCGCTGCTGCTGGCGATGCAGGTGCTGAACGCCATCTATATCGGGATCCTCGCCGGGATCGGCATGCTCTATTTCCAGGACCTGATGCCGGGGCAGGCGGGCGCGGCCACCACCCTCTATACCAATACTACCCGCGTCGGCTGGATCATTGCCGGTTCACTGGCGGGAGTAGTGGCGGAGATCTGGAGCTATCACGCGGTGTTCTGGATTGCGCTGGCGATGGGCGTTGTCACTCAGGCCTGCCTGTGGCGGATAAGAGATGTGTAAGCACATTGGTTTCCATCCTTCTCATCTGCTGCGTTGAGCTCAGGGCGCGGTGGCCAGCTCAAGCTCCAGCAGCCAGGTGATCGCTTCATCGCGGTGGGTGAGGCACATCTCCGGCGAGGGCTGCAGGCTGGCGCACACCTTCGGGCGCAGAGGGGAGCCGAAAATAAGGCATAAATTGCGCTCGGAAAGCTGGATACAACGGGTGTTAGCCGGCTTGCCCTGCGGCATGCCGGGGATCGGCGATGATATAGAGGGGGCGATGCAACATGCGCCACAATCAGTACGACATTCCACAACCCGACTCCCAAACGCTCATTTTGCGCCACAGCCTAAACGTTTTGCCAGAAGATAGCAAAACTCGCGAAATCCGCTTGCCTGAACGCCCGGGCGCGAGTAGTTTTACGCGATATTTTTGACTCGTTAAGTGACAGGATTACTGCAATGCCAAGAGCGAATGAAATTAAAAAAGGTATGGTGCTGAATTACAACGGCAAGCTGCTGATTGTGAAAAATATTGATATTCAGTCACCCAGCGCCCGCGGTGCTGCGACACTGTATAAAATGCGTTTCTCCGATGTGCGCACCGGCCTGAAAGTAGAAGAGCGCTTCAAAGGCGACGATATCGTCGATACCGTCACCCTGACCCGCCGTTTCGTCGACTTCTCCTACGTCGATGGCAACGAATACGTGTTCATGGATAAAGAAGACTATACCCCTTACACCTTTACCAAAGAGCAGATTGAAGAAGAGCTGCAGTTTATTCCGGAAGGTGGGATGCCAGACATGCAGGTGCTGACCTGGGACGGCCAGCTGCTGGCGCTGGAGCTGCCGCAGACCGTTGACCTGGAAATTATCGAAACCGCGCCGGGTATTAAAGGCGCGTCCGCCAGCTCCCGCACCAAGCCAGCCACCATGAGCACCGGCCTGGTGATTCAGGTGCCGGAATACCTGACCACCGGTGAGAAAATCCGCATTCATATCGAAGAGTGCCGCTATATGGGCCGCGCGGATTAATCATCGGCAACGCCCCGACAGTAAAAAAGGACAGCGCTGGCTGTCCTTTTTATTATACCCATTGCCGCGATTACAGCAGTTCAGGGTATTTGGTCATTTTCAGCGCCAGCTCGACGCCGCGCACTTCCGCCATCCCCTTGAGACGGCCAATCGCCGAATAGCCTGGGTTGGTTTTCTTGCGCAGATCGTCGAGCATCTGATGACCATGATCCGGCCGAAATGGGATCGGGCGCAGATCGCCGGCCTGTTTACGCCGCTGCTCTTCACGCAGGATAGCATCCACCACCGCCACCATATTGACGTCGCCGCTAAGGTGCGCCGCCTCGTGGAAGGTTTTTGGGTTTGCTTCACGGCAGGTAGAGCGCAGATGGGTAAAATGGATGCGATCGCCAAAGGTCTCCACCATCTTCACCAGATCGTTATCGGCGCGAACGCCATACGATCCGGTACACATGGTGAAGCCATTATTAATGCTGTCCACCGTCTCCTTCAGCCACTGCATATCTTCGATGGTCGACACGATACGCGGCAGGCCAAGGATCGGCCGCGGCGGATCGTCCGGATGCACAGCCAGGCGGATCCCTACCTCTTCGCATACCGGCACGATGGCGCGCAGGAAATAGGCCATATTTTCACGCAGCTGCGCTTTATCAATGTGGTCGTACTCCGCCAGACGCGCGCGGAACTGGTCAAGGGTGTAGCCCTCTTCCGCTCCCGGCAGGCCGGCGATGATATTGCGAGTCAGTTTATCGATATCTGCTTCGCTCATCGCCTTGAAATAGACCTCAGCCTGACGCTGCTCTTCTTCACTGTAATCCGCTTCCGCTCCCGGGCGTTTAAGGATATGCAGCTCAAAGGCGGCGAAAGCGATCTGATCGAAACGCAGCGCCCGGGAGCCGTCCGGCAGCTCATATTCCAGATCGGTGCGCGTCCAGTCGAGGATCGGCATAAAGTTGTAGCACACGGTATCGATGCCGCAGGCCGCGAGGTTGCGGATGCTCTGCTGATAGTTGGCAATCCAGGTCGCATACTGCCCGCTGTGGGTTTTAATATCCTCGTGGACGGGAATGCTTTCGACGACCGACCAGGTCAACCCTTTTGCCGCTAACAGCGCCTGACGCGCTTTAATCTCGTCGACCGGCCATACCTGACCGTTTGCAATATGGTGCAGCGCAGTGACGACGCCGGTCGCCCCCGCCTGCCGTACATCATCAAGCGATACCGGATCGTTCGGCCCATACCACCGCCAGGTTTGCTCCATCGCTATGCCCTCACAAAAGTTGTTATACCAATAATGGCGACACTCATGACGACTACCATACATGTTTCTCACCTGGCTGCAAACAGTGCTGGCCTATTGATTGATCCAGCTCACAGTCAGCGGATAATTTCGGCTTACCAATTTAACTTCCTGTCATATAACTTTAGACTGGCATTGTTAATAAGCAGTTAAACAGGTGTGGGAAGAATGACAACAATTGCAACCGCTACGCTACCGAAGAACGTGCAATACCCTCAATACGATCGCAGCCAGCTCCGCTCGCGTATTGTCCATTTCGGCTTTGGCGCGTTTCACCGCGCGCACCAGGCGCTGCTCACCGATCGCGTGCTGAATAACGTCGGCGGCGACTGGGGGATCTGTGAAATCAGTCTGTTCAGCGGCGACACGCTGATGAGCCAACTTCGCGAACAGGACCATCTGTTTACCGTGCTGGAAAAAGGCGCCGACGGCAACCAGCCCATTGTGATCGGCGCGGTGCACGAATGTCTGAACGCCAGGCTCGATTCGCTGGCGGCGATTATCGAAAAATTTTGCGAGCCGCAGGTAGCGATTGTCTCGCTGACCATTACGGAAAAAGGCTACTGCATCGATCCGGCGACCGGGAAACTGGATCCGACGCATCCGCGCATTATTCACGATCTGGAGAATCCGACGCTGCCGCAGTCAGCTCCGGGTATTTTAGTTGAAGCGCTGGCCCGCCGCCGGGAACGAGGCCTTCCGCCCTTTACCGTGCTCTCCTGCGATAATATCCCCGACAACGGTCACGTGGTAAAAAATGCCGTCCTCGGCATGGCGGAAAAACGCAGCCCGGCGCTGGCGGACTGGATCGCCGACAACGTCAGCTTCCCGGGCACCATGGTGGATCGCATTGTTCCCGCGGCCACACCGGAGTCGCTGGCGGAAATCGCCGCCGTGCTGGGGGTCGACGATCCCTGCGCCATCAGTTGCGAACCCTTCATTCAGTGGGTGGTCGAAGATCACTTTGTCGCCGGGCGCCCCGCCTGGGAGACGGCGGGCGTGCAGATGACCGATGACGTGTTGCCCTGGGAGCAAATGAAGCTGCGGATGCTCAACGGCAGCCACTCTTTCCTCGCCTGGCTTGGCTATCTGGCAGGGCATGCGCACATTAGCGACTGCATGCGGGATGACGTCTTCCGCCGCGCCGCCCGCCAGCTGATGCTTGACGAACAGGCTCCGACGCTGACCATTACCGGCGTTGATCTGCTGGCCTATGCCGACAGTCTCATCGCCCGCTTCAGCAATCCGGCGCTCAAACACCGCACCTGGCAAATCGCCATGGACGGTAGCCAGAAGCTGCCCCAGCGCATGCTCGATGGCATCCGCGTACATCTGGCGCGCGACAGCCGTTGGCCGTTGCTGGCTCTCGGCGTGGCCGGCTGGATGCGCTACGTCAGCGGCACGGACGACGCCGGTCAGACGATCGACGTGCGCGATCCGCTGGTCGACAAGATCCGGCAGCGGGTGGCCCAGAGCGATGAGCAGCAGCGCGTCGACGCCCTGCTGGAGCTGGAGGAAATATTTGGCCGCGACCTGCCGCACAACGCCCAGTTTGTCGCCGGGATCCGCGCCGCCTGGCAACAGCTGGCGACGCACGGCGCCCGCGAGGCCGTCGCCCGCGCGCTGAATTCTTAACAATATTTGCGCTTATGCGGACAGAATTCTCTTCTGTCCGCCTCAGGACTTCTCTTTTCCCCCTTTTTTCGTCAGGATAGGCGTAACTGTTACAACATTACATTTATCCTGGAGAAAAGAGTGACCAGAACCAATTTGATCACCGGCTTTCTCGGCAGCGGTAAGACGACCTCGATTCTTCATCTGCTGGCGCAGAAGCCTGCGGATGAAAAATGGGCCGTACTGGTTAACGAGTTTGGCGAAGTCGGGATAGACGGCGCGCTGCTGGCCGATAGCGGCGCCCTGCTCAAAGAGATCCCCGGCGGCTGCATGTGCTGCGTCAATGGCCTGCCGATGCAGGTTGGGCTGAACACCCTGCTGCGCCAGGGCAAACCCGATCGCCTGCTGATCGAACCCACCGGTTTGGGCCACCCAAAGCAGATCCTCGATATCCTCACCGCGGCGGTGTATGAGCCCTGGATCGATCTGCGCGCCACGCTGTGCATCCTCGATCCCCGCCAGCTGCTGGATGAAAGAGCCGTCAGCAACGACAACTTCCGCGATCAGCTGGCCGCGGCGGACATCATTGTGGCTAATAAAAGTGATCGGGAAACCGCCGAAAGCGCCCGGGCGCTGGCCGACTGGTGGCAGCGCTGGGGCGGCGAGCGTCGCAAGGTGTCGGCAATCCAGGGCAATATCGATCTGACCCTGCTCGATGAGCCACGACGGAACACCGCCCCGCTGCCGGCGAGCGCGGAGCACGCCCACCGCCATCCCCCCACTTCCGGCCTCGCCGCGCTCAGCCTGGCGGAACACCAGCGCTGGCGCCGACATCTCAACAATGGCCAGGGCTTTCAGGGCTGCGGCTGGATCTTCGACGCGGAGACGGTCTTTGACACCATCGGCCTGCTCGAATGGGCCAGGCTGGCGCCAGTGGGGCGCGTTAAAGGCGTGATGCGCATTGCCGAGGGGGCGGTGCGAATCAACCGTCAGGGGGAGGATCTCCATATCGAGACCCTCAGCGTCGTTCCGCCCGATAGTCGGATCGAGCTTATTTCCGCGAATGAAGCCGACTGGAACGCACTCCAGACCTCGTTGTTGAGGCTTCGTTTAAGTTAAGGCGGCTAAGGTTGCCGCCGACTGTCACAAAATCGCAATGGCTATGATGAAAAACCGAATTCCTTTAATCCTGCTGCTTAACATCGCGGGTGTAGCGCTATTTTGCTCCTGGTATCTGCCAGCCAACCATGGCGCGTGGTTGCCGGTCGACTCCGCGATCTTCCATTTCTTTAACCATGGCGTCAGCGTCAGCCATGCTTATGCCTGGCTGCTGGCGATCATCAACAATCGCGCCTTCGACGCCTGTTCGCTGCTGGCGATGGGCTGCCTGATGCTGAGCTATTGGCTAAAGGCGCCGACTGCAGGCCGTCGTCAGATCGCCATCATGGGCCTGGTGATGCTGCTGGCGGCGGTGATCATCAACCAGCTCGCACAACACCTGATGCCGGTACAGCGCGCCAGCCCGTCGCTGTTTTTTAGCGATATTACCCGCGTCAGCGACGTCGTTAACTTCCCCACTAAGGATGCGTCGAAGGACAGCTTCCCTGGCGATCATGGGATGATGCTGCTGATCTTCGCGAGCTTTATGTGGCGCTATTTTGGCCGTCGCGCGCTGGGCGTCGCGCTGATTATCTTTGTGGTCTTTGCTTTCCCGCGGGTAATGATTGGCGCCCACTGGTTTAGCGATATTGCCGTCGGCTCCCTGACCGCCGTGCTGATCGGCGCGCCCTGGGTATTGATGACCCCGCTGAGCGATAAATTGATCGCCTTTTTCGATCGCTACTTACCCAGCAGAATATCGGCCAAATAATGTCTCCGGCAGCCGCCAAAGTCATTAACTATAAGGGGACCTTTTGGGTCCCTTTTTACATTTTCCCTTTTTTTCAACATGACGTTCATCTTCTTGTCACATTAATCCCGTGACAAATGAAGGAATTGTCTGTTTTTTGCCCGATATTGCCGTAATTTTGGCCTTTCCCGATGATTCACTTTTTGTCACCAAAATACTTATAAGAAATCGCGCAAAACCGCTCGCCATGCGGCGTTTGATAGGGTAATCTCGTTCTCGTTTTGCCTTTTCCGCAGCATTAATTCAGGGCATGAATAAAATTGTGCGTGACTGCACAAATTTAAGCTTAAGGAATTGTCTCATTGCGGATGGGTATTTAGGCTCTAACACGTTTGGCATTTTTTATAACGACATTGTCGTTAAGGACAACAAGGGAAAATAAACAGCATGGTCAAATCTCAGCCGATTTTGAGATATATCTTGCGGGTAGCCCCCGCGATTGCAGTAGCGGTTCTGCTTTCCGCGTGTAGTTCAACAAGTACCGCCAGGAATATGCATTCTGAGACGCATGCTGTGGGTAGTGGCGATTTATCATCACTGCAAGCCTCTCAGGATGAATTTGAAACGATGGTCCGTAACCTGGACGTAAAGTCCCGTTTAATGGATCAGTATGCCAGCTGGAAAGGCGTGCGTTACCGCCTCGGCGGCAGCACCCGCAAGGGTATCGACTGCTCAGCGTTTGTGCAGCGCACCTTCCGCGAACAATTTGGTCTGGAACTGCCGCGTTCAACTTCTGAACAGCAGGAAACCGGAAAATCGATTTCCCGTGCCCAACTGCGTACAGGCGATCTGGTTCTGTTTCGCGCCGGCTCTACCGGCCGCCATGTCGGGATCTACCTCGGCAACAACCAGTTTGTTCACGCCTCCACCAGCAGCGGGGTGACTATCTCCAGCATGGATGAGCCGTACTGGAAAAAGCGCTACAATGAAGCGCGTCGAGTCCTGAGCCGCTCGTAAACTGTCCTCCACCGCCGCCGGTTATCCCTTGGCTGGCTGCGGGATAAAAAACACTGCCCCAGGCAGTGTTTTTTTTTGCCACCTGGTTCTCAACGTCGCAAAATAAGCTATGTCTTTTAAGTGGGAATGAGAAAAACGACGACCGACACTCCGTTGATGCGCTTCAATAATACGGAAAGAATCTGGCTATGCTTACTCGCTACTTTTCGCCCCAGCGTAAAACCTGGTTAACCAGCCTGAGCGTGGGGATCATCGTCGCGCTGTTGGCCGGGAGCATTCAGTTTATGGTGATCTACCATAACCGGGCCGAGCGTTTCGACGCCATTATCAACAATGTTAATACCTATCTGAAAAGCTATTTTCACGACCTGCGCCAGACCATTGACGGCTTGCAGCCGCTGGTGGACCAGCCCTGCGAGAATATTGACTCCGGGCTTACCTCCCACGCCGCGTTCAGCCCCAACGTCCGCGCTTTCCTGCTGGTCAAAAACGGCATCGCCTTTTGCTCATCGGCTACGGGAGCCATGAATACGCCCCTCAGCCAGCTGATCCCGGCCATCGATATCAGCAAACCCGTTGCTATGGCGATTTTACCAGGCACGCCGATGATGCCGAAGAGCGCGGCGCTGGCGCTGTGGGTAGGTAAACCCGGCGATCAAAACAGCGGCATTTTCGTGTCGATTAACGCTAATCTCACACCGTATATCCTCTATTCCGCACGGCAAAACGATTTCAGCGGCATTGCGCTGGCCATCGATCACACCGCTATCTCCACCTTCAGTAATCGGCTGGTGGATCCGCAAACGCTGCATAACGCGCCGATCCGCCAGGCACAGATCGAGGGCTTACCGCTGAAGGTCTACCTGTATGCCAACAGCTGGCTGGCGGAAAATACGCAGTTTGCTCTGCTGCTCGGGGTCGTCTGCGGCCTGCTGGCGGGGCTGCTCTGCTATTACGTGCTGACGATCAAATCGGATCCGCGAAAATCCATTCTGCTGGGGATCAAAAATAACCAGTTCTACATCGTTTATCAGCCGGTGGTTAATGCTCAGACTCTACGTATCAGCGGCGTGGAGGTCCTAATGCGCTGGCGCCATCCGGTGGTTGGTGAAATTCCGCCCGACGTTTTTATTAACCTGGCCGAAACCCAGCAGATGATCGTGCCGCTAACCCATCACCTGCTCGCGCTGATCGCCAGCGACGCTGCGGTGTTGAAGCGTATTCTGCCGCGCGGCGTGAAGCTGGGGCTGAATATTTCCCCTGCCCATCTGCAGGCCGACAGCTTCCGCGACGATATGCTGCGCTTCGCCGCCGCGCTGCCAGCCGACCACTTTCACGTGGTGCTGGAGGTAACCGAGCGGGCGATGATTGATAAAGAAAAATCGATGGCTAACTTCGCCTGGCTCCACCGCCAGGGATTCGAAATCGCGATTGATGATTTCGGCACCGGGCATAGCGCGCTGATCTATCTCGAACGCTATAACTTCGATTATCTGAAGATCGATCGCGGTTTTGTGCAGGCGATTGGTACTGAAACAGTAACCTCGCCGGTGCTGGATGCGGTACTGACCCTCAGCCGCCGGCTGAAATTAATGACCGTCGCCGAAGGGGTGGAGACCCAGGAACAGGCGGAGTGGCTTCGCGGCCAGGGCGTTCATTTCCTGCAGGGGTACTGGATCAGCCGACCGCTGTCGCTGGCCGGGCTGGTGGCTGCGCACGATGAACCCGCGAACTATTTCACAACGCGCTAAGTCTCACTTATGATGCGGGAACGGATGTCGGCCATGGGGGCCGGCCATGACAGGGTATTCTGCCGCCTATGTATGCGCGCCTCTTTCTGATTCTGCTGGCTCTGTTTAGCCTGGACGCTAAGGCGCAAACCATTCAGGAAAGCGTAGCCTTCGCGATTATCGGCGAACCGAAATACGCCGCCGGTTTCAGTCATTTTGATTACGTCAATCCCAGGGCGCCGAAAGGCGGCACCCTCACCCTGGCGGCGATCGGCACCTTTGATAACTTCAACCGTTATGCGCTGCGCGGCAACCCCGCGGTACGCACGGAGGCGCTCTACGATACCCTGTTCACCACCTCGGATGATGAGCCCGGCAGCTACTACCCGCTGATTGCCGAGCGGGCGCGCTATGCCGAGGACTATTCCTGGATGGAGATCGCGCTCAACCCGCGCGCCCGCTTCCATGACGGCACGCCGATCACCGCCCGCGATGTGGCGTTTACCTTCAACAAGTTTATGACCGAAGGGGTGCCGCAGTTTCGCCTGTTTTATAAAGGCACCTCCGTGAAGGCCATCGCGCCGTTGACCGTGCGTATTGACCTCGGCCAGCCCGGCAAAGAGAACATGCTGAGTCTGCTGAGCCTGCCTGTGATGCCCGAGGCGTTCTGGCGCCAGCACAAACTCAGCGACCCGCTGTCGAAGCCGCCGCTGGCCAGCGGGCCATACCGCATCAGCGCCTGGCGAATGGGGCAATACATTACCTATTCCCGGGTCGCCAACTACTGGGCGGCCGACCTGCCGGTCAACCGCGGTCGCTGGAATTTCGATACGCTGCGCTATGACTATTATCTCGACGACAATGTCGCTTTCGAAGCCTTTAAAGCGGGGGCCGTCGATCGCCGGGAAGAGACCGTCGCCAAAAACTGGGCTACCCGCTACGTCGGTCGCAACTTCAGCCGCGGCTACATCATTAAAGATGAGCATACCAATACCTCGGCGCAGGATACACAGTGGCTGGCGTTCAATATTCAGCGCCCGATTTTTGCCGATCGCCGGGTGCGGCAGGCCATTACCCTGGCGTTCGATTTCGAATGGATGAACAAGGCGCTGTTTTACAGCGCCTATCAGCGCGCCAACAGCTATTTCCAGAACACCGAATATGCCGCCCGCAGCCTGCCTGACGCAGCCGAGCTGGCCCTGCTGACGCCGATGAAAAACGAACTGCCTCCGGAGCTCTTCAGCCAGGTTTACCAGCCGCCGGTCTCCCGCGGCGATGGCTTCGACCGCGCCAACTTACTCAAAGCCGACGCCCTGCTCAATGCGGCGGGCTGGACGGTGAAGAACCAGCGCCGGGTCAACGCCGCCACCGGCAAGCCGCTGCGCTTTGAGCTACTGCTGCCGGCCGGAGGCAATGACCGCTGGGTGCTGCCGTTTCAGCACAACCTGCAGCGTCTGGGGATCGTCATGGATATTCGTCAGGTTGATAATTCGCAGTACAGCAACCGCCGCCGCAGCCGGGATTACGACATGATGCCAAGCCTGTGGCGCGCCATGCCCTGGCCGGGGACCGACCTGCAAATCTCCTGGGCGTCCGACTATATTCACTCCAGCTACAACGCGCCGGGGGTGCAAAGCCCGGTAGTGGATAAGCTGATTGCGCAGATCCTGCAGTGGCAGGGCAATAAGCAGAAACTGATCCCTCTCGGTCGGGCGCTGGATCGTGTGCTGACCTGGAATAACTACATGTTGCCGATGTGGTATATGGCGCAGGACCGCACCGCGTGGTGGAATAAGTTCTCTTTCCCCGCGACCCGCCCCATCTATTCGTCCGGCCTCGATACCTGGTGGTACGACGTGAACAAAGCGGCCACCCTCCCCGCGGACAGACGCTAAGGACATCCCATGGGCAGCTACCTGATCCGCCGTTTGCTGTTAGTCATCCCCACCCTGTGGGCCATCATCACCATTAACTTTTTTATTGTCCAGATCGCGCCTGGCGGCCCGGTCGATCAGGCCATCGCCGCCATCGAGTTTAATCAGCGCGGCGGGATGCCGGGGGCTGGCGACGGCGGAATGGGCGCCAGCCATGCCCGCACCGGCGCAGGCAATATCAGCGAGGGTCACTATCGCGGCGGGCGCGGCCTCGACCCGGAAGTCATCGCCGAGATAACCCACCGCTACGGCTTCGATAAACCTCTCCACGAACGCTATCTGAAGATGCTGGGCGATTATCTGCGCTTTGATTTCGGCGACAGCCTGTTTCGCAGCGCCTCCGTGCTGCAGCTGATTAAAGACAGCCTGCCGGTCTCGGTGAGCCTCGGGCTGTGGAGCACGCTGATTATCTATCTGGTCTCCATTCCGCTGGGCATCCGCAAAGCGGTCAGCAACGGCAGCCGCTTTGATATCTGGAGCAGTACGCTGATTATCATTGGCTATGCGATCCCTGCCTTTCTGTTCGCCATCCTGCTGATCGTGATTTTTGCCGGCGGCAGCTATTTCGACCTCTTCCCGCTGCGCGGTCTGGTCTCGCCAAATTTCGACACCCTCCCCTGGTATCAGAAGATCCTCGACTACCTGTGGCACATCACCCTGCCGGTGCTGGCGACGGTAATTGGCGGCTTTGCCGCGCTGACTATGCTGACCAAAAACAGCTTCCTCGACGAGATCCGCAAACAGTATGTGGTCACCGCCCGCGCCAAAGGCGTTGGTGAGAAACAGATCCTCTGGGGACACGTGTTCCGTAACGCCATGCTGCTGGTGATCGCCGGCTTCCCGGCCACCTTTATCAGTATGTTCTTTACCGGCTCGTTGCTGATCGAAGTGATGTTCTCGCTAAACGGCCTGGGTCTGCTGGGCTATGAAGCGACGGTCTCCCGCGACTATCCGGTGATGTTTGGCACGCTCTATATTTTCACTCTGATTGGCCTGCTGCTGAATATCGTCAGCGATATCAGCTATACGCTGGTCGACCCGCGCATTGATTTTGAGGGCCGCTAATGTCTTTCTTCAGTCCCGTTAATCAGGCCCGCTGGGCGCGCTTTCGCCACAACCGTCGCGGCTACTGGTCGCTGTGGCTGTTTTTAATTCTCTTTCTTTGCAGCCTGGGCGCCGAGCTGCTGGCCAACGATCGCCCGCTGCTGGTGCAGTACCGGGGCCAGCTGTACGTCCCGGTGTTAAAAAACTACACCGAGCAAACCTTCGGCGGCGCGTTCGCCACCGCCGCCGACTATCAGGATCCCTGGCTGCAGCAGCAGCTGGCGACTCACGGCTGGGCGCTATGGCCGCCAGTACGCTTCGGCGCGACGACAATTAATTTTGCCAGCACGGTTCCCTTTCCATCGCCGCCCTCAGCCAGCAACTGGCTCGGCACCGACGCCAACGGCGGCGATGTGCTGGCGCGGATCCTCTATGGGACACGCATCTCGGTGCTCTTCGGTCTGCTGCTGACGCTGTTCTCCAGCGTGCTGGGGGTGCTGGCCGGGGCGATACAGGGTTACTACGGCGGTAAAATCGACCTGTGGGGGCAGCGCTTTATCGAAGTCTGGTCCGGCATGCCAACGCTGTTCCTGATCATCCTGCTCTCCAGCGTCGTGCAGCCGGGCTTCTGGTGGCTGTTGGCAATCACCGTTCTCTTTGGCTGGATGACGCTGGTGGGCGTGGTGCGCGCGGAATTTCTCCGCACCCGCAACTACGACTATGTTCGGGCGGCGCAGGCGTTAGGGGTTAGCGACCGGCAGATCATCCTGCGGCATATGTTGCCCAACGCGATGGTGGCGACCCTCACCTTCCTGCCCTTTATCCTGTGCAGCTCCATTACCACCCTGACGTCGCTGGATTTTCTCGGCTTCGGCCTGCCGCTCGGCTCGCCCTCCCTCGGCGAGCTGCTGCTGCAGGGCAAAAACAACCTGCAGGCGCCCTGGCTGGGCATTGCCGCATTTCTCTCCGTCGCCGTGCTGCTGACGCTACTGATTTTTATCGGTGAAGCGGTTCGCGACGCCTTTGACCCGAGTAAGGCGGTGTAATATGACCCACCCGCTGTTAGCTATCGACAATCTCTCTATTGCCTTTCGCCAGCAGGGCGAGACGCAGACCGTGGTGCATAATCTGTCGCTCGAGGTGGCGGTCGGCGAAACGCTGGCCCTGGTGGGCGAATCCGGCTCAGGTAAAAGCATCTCCGCCCTGTCGGTGCTGCGGCTGCTCCCTACCCCGCCGGCCAGCTACCCCAGCGGTGACATCCGTTTTCATGGCCAGTCGCTGCTGCATGCGGATGAGGCGACCCTGCGCGGCGTGCGCGGCAACCGGATCGCGATGATCTTTCAGGAGCCGATGGTATCGCTCAATCCCCTGCACACCCTGGAAAAACAGCTCTACGAGGTGCTGTCGTTACACCGGGGAATGCGCAAACAGGCGGCGCGCGGGGAGATCCTCGACTGCCTGGAGCGCGTCGGGATCCGTCAGGCGCCGCGGCGGCTGGCGGACTATCCGCATCAGCTCTCCGGCGGCGAGCGCCAGCGGGTGATGATCGCCATGGCGCTGCTGACGCGCCCGGAGCTGCTGATCGCCGACGAGCCGACTACCGCCCTGGACGTATCGGTGCAGGCGCAAATTCTGCAACTGCTGCGCGAGCTGAAGCAGGAGCTGAACATGGGGCTGCTGTTTATCACTCATAACCTGAGCATCGTCCGCCAGCTGGCTGACCGGGTGGCGGTAATGCAGAACGGCCGCTGCGTGGAACACAATGACTGTCGGGCGCTGTTCAGCGCGCCAGCGCATCCCTACACCCAACGCCTGCTGGATAGCGAGCCGGACGGAGAGCCGGTGCCGCTGGCCGCCGATGCCCCGGTGCTGCTGCAGGCGGACGATTTAAAGGTGGCGTTTCCCGTTCGCAAAGGGATCCTGCGTCGGGTGGTCGATCATCATCGGGTGGTCAACAGCCTCAGCTTTCAGCTGCGCGCCGGCGAGACGCTGGGCCTGGTGGGGGAATCGGGTTCCGGTAAAAGCACCACCGGCCTGGCCCTGCTGCGCCTGATCCCGTCCGGGGGCAAGATAACCTTCGCCGGCCAGCCGATTCAGGGGCGTAACCGCCGACAGCTGCTACCGCTGCGCCGACAGATGCAGGTGGTTTTTCAGGATCCGAACTCGTCGCTCAATCCGCGCCTCACGGCGCAGCAGATCATTGAGGAAGGCTTGCGCGTCCACCAGCCGACGCTGACGGCGGCCGAACGCGAACAGGCGGTGATCCTTGCCATGCAGGAGGTCGGCCTCGACCCGGCCAGCCGCCAGCGCTATCCGGCGGCGTTCTCCGGTGGCCAGCGACAGCGTATCGCCATCGCCAGAGCGTTGATCGTCAAACCGCAGCTGATCGTCCTCGATGAACCGACCTCATCGCTGGACAAAACCGTTCAGGCGCAGATTCTGAACCTGCTGAAAGCCTTACAGCGAAAGCATCAGCTGGCCTATATTTTTATCAGCCATGATTTAGGCGTGGTGCGGGCGCTGTGTCACCAGGTGATGGTGCTGCGTCAGGGAGAGGTGGTCGAACAGGGCGAGTGCAAGTCCGTCTTCAGCGCACCCCGGCATGAGTATACCCGCCAGCTGCTGACGCTAAGCTGACGGTCAGAAAGGGTTATTGCCGGAGAAGGGCTCGGCGATGGCCACGCCAAAGTTTTTCAGACGACAGGTGGCGGCAAACTCATCCTGCAGGTTAACGAACAGGCAGGGTTCGCCTTCGCACTCCAGCACGGAACAGTCGACTTCGATGTCGCTTAACGCCTGGCTGAGCTTATGCATCACCGGCCAGGCTTTCTCACCGTCCGGGCTCAGCAATTTCAGGGCAACGAGACTGTTCTCGTTCTGCGCGCCGTTTTGCGGAATCGGTTCAACTCTGGAACCCGCAAAACCGGCCAGCCAGCGATAGCTCTGCGGCAGACGGTGTACGATAGAGAGTTGTTGTGTATTCACTTGGTTTCCCCGGAAGCAAAAGGCTTCACAATAAATTTACATCAATATTAACACACTGTTGACAAATAGTCCTGCCTTGAGGCAGAAAACGTTTACAGCGGCGGCGGACCAGGGTTAAGCGCTTATAATCCAGCGCTTTATTTTTTATACCCGGCGAGCCGATTGGCGCTATATGTACCCGTTTCTGTGATCCAAAACAACTTTTTTATCGCAACAATGCGACTTTTTACACTAATTGATTTTACATAAAGGAAACAAATGGCAGAACCCTGAAGCCCATTGCGGTTGACATGCATCAAGAAAGGGGCGATTTCGCCCCTGAAAATGTGACCTAGCGTGCGATTTTTCGCCGCCGGGATGCGTAAAGCGAAAAGAAAATAGAGCAGGTTGCGCAGAAGGCAATAGAGATCAGCATCGGCCAGGCGGTGGTAAACGTCGCCATCGACAGCAGCGCGCCGATAATCGCCCCGATACCGAAACGGAAAGTCCCCGCCAGCGACGAAGCAGTGCCCGCCATATGCGGAAACTCATCGAGGATCACCGCCATGGCGTTAGACGACACCATGGATACGCAGCCGACAAAGGCCGCTACGCCGATCACCAGTGACCAAAAGCCGACATCCAGCAGCGCGCAGACCACCATCCACACCGCCATGGCAAACTGGATCCACAGCCCGGCGCGGAACATACGCAACGCCCCTACCCGCCGCACAAACCGGCTGTTGAACATGGTCATCAGAAACAGAAAAACGATGTTCAGCGCAAAATAGTAGCCAAAGTGCTGAGGCGCGACGTGGTTTATATTGATGTAGACAAAGGGACCGGCGCTAAGGAAAGAGAACATGCCCGCGAAGCTAAAGCCGCTCGCCAGCATATAGCTCAGTACCCGCTTGTGGCGGAACAGCGTGGCAAAGTTACCCAGCGTGGTGCGCAGATGGAACGGCTGACGCCTTTCAGCCGGCAGCGTTTCGCGGACAAACAGGCCGATCATCAGCGAGGCCAGCAGGGCCACCAGGGCGAGGATCCAAAAGATGGCATGCCAGCTGAACCAGACCAACACCGCCCCGCCGACCATCGGCGCCACCAGCGGCGCAATGGTCGTGACCAGCATGACAAACGACATCATGCGCGAAAACTCATCTTTCGGATAGATGTCGCGCATCAGGGCGTTAATCACCACGCTGGCCGCCGCGGCTGCCAGACCGTGGAAGAAACGCATGACAATCAGCATATCGACGGTTTGCGACAGGGCGCAGGCTACCGCCGCCGCCGCGAAGACCAGCGTCCCGCCGAGGATCACCGGCTTGCGGCCAAGGCTGTCCGCCATCGGGCCGTACAGCAGCTGACCCAGCGCAAAGCCGAGGATATAGGTGCTGAGCGTCATCTGCGCGCTGCCGTCCGGGACGTTATACTGGGCGGCAATCACCGGCAGGGCCGGAAGATACATATCAATAGACAGCGGCATCAGCATGGCCAGCAGGCCAAGGATAAACACAATCCCCAGTGAAGAATTCTGCTTCAGCGTCACGTTTTACTCCGTGGCTGCGGGGCGCCCACGCTGGCGATTTCCGCTTCCGTCAGCGGACGATATTCACCCGGCGCCAGCGATTCATCCAGCAGGATGTCGCCGATGCGTTCCCGATGCAGGCCAACCACGTGGTTGCCCACGGCGGCGAACATGCGTTTCACCTGATGGTAGCGGCCTTCGCTGATGGTGAGGCGCACTTCGGTCGGAGTGATAACTTCCAGCAACGCCGGTTTGGTGAGATCTTTTTCGTTATGCAGCTGGACGCCTTTGGCGAACAGCTCAGCGGTCCCTTCCGCCAGCGGGTTTTCCAGCGCCACCAGATAGGTTTTTTCACAATGGTGGCGCGGCGAGGTAATGCGATGCGACCACTGGCCGTCATCGGTCATCAGCACCAGCCCGGTGGTGTCGATATCCAGCCGTCCGGCGGCGTGCAGCTTATGCGCCACCGGCTCGTCGAGGAAATAAAGGATAGTCGGATGATCGGGATCGTCGGTGGAACAGACGTACCCTTGCGGCTTGTTGAGCATAAAATAACGCGGGCCATTCTGCTGGGTCAGCGTATTTCCGTCATACTCCACCTCGTGCTCCGGCTGGAGCTTAAAAGAGGCATCTTTCACAATGTCGCCGTCCACGGTAACGCGGCTGCCGCGAATTTCACGCCCGGCAATAGCCCGGCTGACGCCCAGCTGCTGAGCGATAAACTTATCAAGTCGCATGAGATTTTTTTAGCCTGTCATAGTGCTGGAGCGGGCAAATCGCCCGAAAAAGAAGAATTTCACCGGCTAGTATAACGGGCTCTTAACACCACTCAAGGGAAAAGATTCATGGCATACTATTCGCCAGTTAATTAGCCCCGTGAATTCATGACTTTTACATTACGTCCTTACCAACAAGAAGCCGTCGATGCCACCCTCGCCTGGTTCCGTCGCCATACCGAGCCGGCGGCGATTGTCCTGCCCACCGGCGCGGGCAAAAGTCTGGTGATCGCCGAGCTTGCCAGGCTGGCGCGCGGCCGCGTGCTGGTGCTGGCCCATGTCAAAGAGCTGGTGGCGCAGAACCATGCCAAATACTGCGCCCTTGGCCTCGAGGCGGATATCTTCGCCGCCGGTCTGCAGCGAAAAGAGAGCCACGGCAAAGTGGTGTTCGGCAGCGTGCAGTCGGTGGCGCGCAATCTCGACCAGTTTCGCAGCGAATTTTCGCTACTCATCGTCGATGAATGCCACCGCATCAGCGATGATGACGACAGCCAGTATCAGCAGATCATCGGTCACCTGCGGCAGGTCAATCCGCAGATCCGGCTGCTCGGCCTGACGGCCACGCCGTTCCGCCTTGGCAAGGGCTGGATCTATCAGTTCCATTATCATGGGATGGTGCGCGGCGATGAAAAGGCCCTGTTCCGCGACTGCATCTATGAGCTACCGCTGCGCTATATGATTAAACACGGCTATCTGACGCCGCCGGAGCGCCTCGATATGCCGGTGGTGCAGTACGATTTCAGCCGCCTGCAGGCGCAAAGCAACGGCCTGTTCAGCGAAGCCGATCTTAACCATGAGCTGAAAAAACAACAGCGTATCACGCCGCATATTGTCAGCCAGATCGTGGAGTTCGCCGAAAACCGCAAAGGGGTGATGATCTTTGCCGCCACCGTGGAACACGCCCGGGAAGTGACCGGCCTGCTGCCGGTAGGCCAGGCGGCGCTGATCACCGGCGAAACGCCTGGGCCGGAGCGGGATCGCATCATCGAGGCCTTTAAAGCGCAGGCGTATCGCTATCTGGTGAACGTCGCGGTGCTGACCACCGGCTTCGACGCCCCGCACGTCGACCTGATCGCCATCCTCCGCCCCACCGAGTCGGTGAGTCTTTACCAACAGATCGTTGGCCGCGGTCTGCGCCTGGCGCCGGGGAAAACCGACTGTCTGATCCTCGACTACGCCGGCAATCCGCATGACCTGTATGCCCCGGAAGTGGGGACGCCGAAGGGCAAAAGCGACAACGTGCCGGTGCAGGTCTTCTGCCCGGCCTGCGGCTTCGCCAATACCTTCTGGGGCAAAACCACCGCCGACGGCACCTTGATTGAACACTTTGGCCGCCGCTGCCAGGGGTGGTTCGAAGATGACGACGGCCACCGCGAACAGTGCGACTTCCGCTTTCGCTTTAAAAACTGCCCGCAGTGTAATGCGGAAAACGACATCGCCGCCCGCCGCTGCCGGGAGTGCGACACTATACTGGTTGACCCGGACGATATGCTGAAGGCGGCGCTGAAACTGAAGGACGCGCTGGTGCTGCGCTGCAGCGGCATGGCCCTGCAGCACGGCGGCGACGAGAAGGGCCCGTGGCTGAAAATCACCTACTACGATGAAGACGGGGCGGATGTCAGTGAGCGCTTCCGTCTGCAGACCCCCGCCCAGCGCACCGCCTTCGAACAACTGTTTATTCGCCCGCATACCCGCACCCCCGGGGTGCCGCTGCGCTGGATAACGCCGGCGGATATCGTGACCCAGCAGGCGCTGCTGCGCCATCCGGACTTTGTCGTCGCCCGCATGAAGGGGCAGTACTGGCAGGTGCGGGAAAAAGTGTTCGATTATCAGGGGCGTTTTCGTCGCGCCAACGAGCTGCGTTAATTAGCGGAAAGCTGAGGTTTTGATTGCCCGGGTGTCGTTTGGCGGCTATAATGCCGCCCGCTTTTGCATTCGCAAAGCAGATAATCCGCCTGTTGCTGGGTCGCCTGTAGCAGGCTTTATATATAGAGAGACATCAATGTTTACTATCAACGCAGAAGTACGTAAAGAGCAGGGTAAGGGTGCGAGCCGCCGCCTGCGCGCAGCTAACAAGTTCCCGGCAATCATCTACGGTGGCGAAGCTGCTCCGGTTGCTATCGAACTGGACCACGACAAAGTATGGAACATGCAGGACAAAGCTGAGTTTTACAGCGAAGTTCTGACCGTCGTTGTTGATGGCAAAGAAGAAAAAGTCAAAGTTCAGGCTGTTCAGCGCCACGCGTTCAAGCCGAAACTGACTCACATCGACTTCGTTCGCGCGTAATCGCCGATAGCAAGTTGTATGGCAAGCGCCCCGGGGTCTCAGGCTCCGGGGCGTTTTGTTATCTGCGCTGCCAAAGCTCCGGCGCCTCGTGCACGATGTCGTTAAGCATCCGATGCTTATTCATTCCGGGCAGCCAGAGCATCACCATAGTGACGTTCAGCCCCTGACTGCCGACCTCCGTCGCGATTTCACTGACTCCCTGCCACTCGCCTGGCCGCAAATGGTCCGGTAAAAACCCCCAGCCCCTCCCCTGCTCCAGCGCATGGCGCAACAGGGTAATTTCATTCATATACAGCGTATGGCCGGAAATCTGCAGCCGGCGGGCGATTTGATCGTCACTGCGCCGGTGCATCACTAACTGCGGCGTCAACGAAAGATTCAATAGCGTCAGCGGCCGCGGAGCGTCGTGGAACAGGCTGTCCGCCGCGTAGAAACGCAGATCCACGGTGCCGAGCGCCCGCCACTCCATTTCGCTCCCCAGCGTGCGGTTGTTAGCCTGACATATCGCCATCTCCGCCACGCCATCGCTCAGCGCCTGCTCGGCTTCGCGACGCGAGGCGCTCCAGCAGCTCAGGCGGATCTGCCGTCGGGCCAGGTTATCGGCCAGCGCACAGAGAAATTCACGCGGCACGAAGGGATCGTACACCAGACGCAGCGCCTGCCCGGCGGTTTGCGGCAGCGTTTGCGCAAAAGACTCGAAAGCCTGCGCCTGACGCAACAGCAGATGCGCCTGGCGAAACAGCTGCTCACCCTCGGCAGTTAGCGTCAGGCTACGTCCTTCACGGCTGAACAGCCGGTAGCCCAGAGCATCTTCCAGATAGTCCAGCAGATCGCGCAGCGTGGTCCGGTCTTTAGCTAAACGAATGGCCGCCTGCGACAGGCTGCCGGTCTCAGCAATCGTCGCGAAGGCTTCAATCTGTGCGAATGAGTACTGTAGGGTTTTCATCCTTTTTCTCCCTTAAGGGGGAAAATCCCCCATGTGCTGATTTTAGCCGGCGCGCGCCGATTTATATACTGCGCAGCGAATCTATGGCAAACGAGGA
Organism: Klebsiella sp. MS 92-3; assembly: GCF_000195655.1. Taxonomy (NCBI): domain Bacteria; kingdom Pseudomonadati; phylum Pseudomonadota; class Gammaproteobacteria; order Enterobacterales; family Enterobacteriaceae; genus Klebsiella; species Klebsiella sp. MS 92-3. Next base: position 120,497 of record NZ_GL882869.1, on the reverse strand, counting down.
AATGACAATGATAAGAAAACCACTGGCCCTGGCGTTAATATTGGCGGCGCTGCCGGCGGCGGCAATGGCGCAACACTGCGGCAGCCTGACGCTGGATGTCTGCCCAACGCCTTACGATCAAACGCTACCCGCGGCCAAAGACATGCTCAGCTGGGATCAGACTTCACGCGTGATTGGCTTTCGCAATGACTATCGCAACTATGCCGGCGATGTCTTCCGCCACGGCGCCTCGACGCCGCTGGAGCGCGCTGAAAAACAACTGACCGATGCCCGCTATACGCTCAACGGCCACACCTGGAATTTGCAGGATTACCTGAAGCGCGAGAACGTCAGCGGTATGCTGGTGCTGAAAGATGGTAAAGTCGCCTGGAAATATCTCGCCGAAGGTAATACCGACACCACCCTGTGGACCTCGCGCTCGGTAGGCAAATCGGTGGTCTCGACGCTGGTCGGTATCGCCATTCAACAGGGTAAAATCCACTCCCTTGATGACCTGATTACCGTTTATGAACCCGAACTGAAAGGCACCGCCTGGGACGGCGTAACGCTGAAGCAGTTGATTCAACACACCAGCGGGGTGGAATGGAATGAAGACTACACCGACCCGCACTCGCATTTCGCCCGCCTGACCCAGTGTGAAGCGCAGCCCGGCGCCTATGCCTGCGTGCGTAAGATCGTCACTGGCCTGGCGCGTCAACACCCGGCGGGCGAGCAGTGGTCCTACTCTTCCGGCGGCGCCTGGCTGCTTGGGGATATCCTGGAGCGCGCCACCGGCATGTCGCTGGCCGCCTGGCTTGAACAGGCTCTATGGCAGCCGGCCGGGATGGCCCACGACGGCGTGTGGCATGCTTATCAGCAAGGGAAGCACGACGTCGGCGCCCACGGCTTTAACGCCACCCTTGAAGACTGGGGCCGCTTTGGTGAATTCGTCGCCCGTGACGGTCGGTTAAGCAATGGCAAACAGCTGGTGCCGACTGGCTGGTTCGATCAAGCCGCCAGCTGGACCAAGGCGCTAAACTCGGTCTCGGCAGCGCATCCGGAGGGTATTTACGGCTATCAGTGGTGGAATAACGCGATTCCGGCGAATGCGCAAAACGTCCAGCCGACGCCGCAGGAAGGGCTTAAAGGGTCGCTGTGGGCGCTGGGGATCTACGGCCAGGTGATCATGGTGAACCGCGCGGAACACCTGGTGATCGTCCAGTGGTCGACCTGGCCGCAGGCGGAACCTTCCTTCAACGCTCAGCCGTTGGAAGCGGCGCTGATGTACAGCGCCATTGCCCGCGAGCTGCGTTAACTCCCCGCTCCTTGCCGCTCAGCCGGCGAGGAGCGTGTCGGCATTCAGCGCCAGGTGTTGCAGCAGGATAATGGTTTTAGCATCCATGATCTCGCCATCGCGAATAGCCTGCAGCGCCCGCGTCAGCGGCCACTCCAGTACTTCAATATCCTCACCTTCCGCCGCCCCGCCCCCGCCCCCCCCCCCCCCCGCCCCCCC
>NZ_GL882869.1:117641-118886 GCF_000195655.1 Klebsiella sp. MS 92-3 | reverse complement strand
CCCCCCCGACGGTCATCGGCCTGATATTCGGCGATAAAAAAGTAGAGTTTTTCGGTGACGGAGCCGGGGCTCATAAAGACGGTGAAGACGGGTTCGACACGGGTCACGCGAAAGCCGGTCTCCTCTTCCGCTTCGGCAACGATCCGCGCCTCCGGCGAGGCGTTATCCAACAGCCCGGCGGCCGCCTCAATCAGATACCCATCGTGGCCATGAGTAAATACCGGAAAACGGAACTGACGGGTCAGGACCACCGTCCGCTTTTCCCGGTTGTAGAGTAAAATGACTGCGCCGTTGCCCCGGTCATAAGCCTCGCGGCTCTGCTCCTGCCAGCGACCGTCCCGACGCAGCAGTTCGAAGGTATATTTTTTCAACGTGTACCAGTTATCCGAGAGCAGCGTCTCGCGAACGTGGCGGACGTGCGGTGCGTGTGTTTGCATGTTATTTCCCCTTTGAGGTGACAGCAGGCACCATAACATGCATAATCGTGCACAAACAAGATCATTCGATGAAGGAAAACCGATGCTCGCCAGTCAGAGAAAACAGCAGATCCTCCAGATCCTCACCGAGGAAAAACAGGTGATGTCCGGGGAGCTAAGCCAGCGGTTTAACGTCTCCGAGGACTCCATTCGCCGCGATCTGCGCGAGCTGGCGGCGGAGGGAAAACTGCAGCGGGTCCATGGCGGGGCATTGCCGGTTTCCGCCGCCATTGCGCCAATTGAAACGCGCAAAAGCGTGCAGATCGCCTCCAAGCAGGCGGTCGCCCGCGCCGCCGCCGCCCTGATCCAGCCGGGACAGGTGGTGATTGTCGATGGCGGCACCACCACCGCGGCGATGATCGGCTTTTTACCCGCCGACCTCAGCTGCACGGTGGTCACCCACAGCCCTGGCATCGCCGTGGCGCTGGTGGACCACCCGCGAATCGAGGTGATCCTGCTCGGCGGCAGAGTATTTAAACATTCGGTTGTCGCCGTCGGCGCCGAGACGCTGGCGGGAATGGCGCGGATCAACGCCGATCTGTTCTTTATGGGGGTGACCGGCGTCCACCCGCGGGCGGGTTTCACCACCGGTGATTACGAAGAGGCAGGCATCAAGCGCGCGCTGACGGCCAGGGCGGCAGAAACCGTGGTAATGGCCTCCCGGGAAAAGCTCAACGCCGCGTCGGCCTTTGCCATCGGCGAGCTGAGCCTCGCCAGTACGCTGATTGTCGATGGAGAACCCGACGCCGCGCTGCGCCAACAGTTGGTG
>NZ_GL882869.1:112094-117506 GCF_000195655.1 Klebsiella sp. MS 92-3 | reverse complement strand
CGAGGTGGGGGGGGGGGGGGGGGTGGAGATCGTCCCCGTTCAGCGGTAGCGCCGCCGGGGCGCAGGGCTTAATTGCCGCCTGACGTCCGGCGCTGCAGCTGGTCGCGCAGATTCGGCGGGGTACCCTTAATGGTCAGGGTATCAGTGGCGGGATCCCAGAATACGCGTTCGCCCAGCAGCATGGCGTCGAAGTTAATGGTCAATCCGCCGCCGCTGCCGGCAAACTTGGTCAGCTGACGTAAGGTGCTGCGATCCGCCGGGAAGCTCTCTTCCAGCTCATAGCCCTGCTCAGCGGTGAATTCCTGGAAGCTCTTTTCGCTGACGCCGGCGAGCTCTTTGGACAGCGACTCCAGCTCAATCTCTTCCCCAGCCTGCAGCTGTTCGTTGCAGTAGGCGTAGACCTGCTGGCGCACGTTCTGTCGCTCGGATTTATCAAGCTGGGCATCGGCGGCGAAGTCATCCACCGCCTGCAGCAGGCCGCGGTTCTGCGCTTTGGCGTTAAGCCCTTCGCTGGCGCCGAGGAAATCCATAAAGAAATCGGCCACTTTGCGCCCTACCCGCCCTTTCAGGAAGGTCAGATAGCGGGTCGACTCCGGGTTGGTTTCCCATTCGGTGAGATCGATGCGCGCGACGATATCGGCATGGTTAATATCCAGATAATGGGTCGAGCGGATATCCAGCTCTTCGTTGACGCGCATACTGCTCAGGTTATTGAGTACCGCCACCAGCAGATACTCGACCGCAAGGTAACGATACTGGCAGAAGAGGACAATGCCTCCTTCGGCGAACGGGTATTTCGCCAGCTCATCGCGCAGGCGACCGGTCGCCGCGCGGCTAAACGCCAGAAACTCTTCTTCCCCCTGACGCTGCAGGCGCAGCGCCTGGGCCAGTTCGCTCTCTTCATTGAACAAGCCATAGGCTTTGCTTTTGGCGCTATAGACCCGGTGCAGTTCAGCCATCATCTCGACGACCGTCGCGTTCGGCTCCAGCAGTGACTCGCGCAGCACCAGCTCCAGATTTTGTTCATCACGTTTGATTAACTGATGCAGGGCAATCTGGTCGATATCCAGACTCATGTTAAACTCTCCTTTTAGACCGGGCGGTATTCAACCACCGCCGGGTGGCCGACGCAACTGGCGCCACACATTTCGACGTCGTTAACGTCGATTGATGCGCTTTTGCGCCGCGGCGAAAAAATGCGGAAAAAAAGCTGCTGCTACGGTAATATGTTGCCCTTTCACGAACAAACAGATTTTGAGTTTATGCCGCAAATTTCCCGCTATAGCGATCAACAGGTCGAACAGTTGCTCAGCGAGCTGACGAACGTCCTGGAATCACACAAAGCCCCGGTGGACCTTTCACTGATGGTGTTAGGCAATATGGTGACCAACCTGATCAACAGTAGCGTCGCGCCGGCGCAGCGTCAGGCCATCGCCCGTTCTTTCGCGCAGGCTTTGCAATCTTCGATTAACGACGATCCAGCGCATTAAGGATAACAGCAACAGTATATGGTGACTCTACGTCAGCCCTACCGAGAAAAAGTCTCCCAGATGGTTAGCTGGGGGCACTGGTTCGCCCTGTTCAACATGTTGTTGGCCATGGTGCTCGGCAGCCGCTACCTTTTTGTCGCCGACTGGCCGACGACGCTTGCCGGACGACTGTTTTCGTACGTCAGTCTCGTCGGGCATTTCAGCTTTCTGGTGTTTACCAGCTATGTGCTGATCCTCTTTCCGTTGACCTTTATCGTGGTCTCGCAGCGCCTGATGCGCTTCCTGTCGGTGATCCTTGCCACCGCCGGGATGACGCTGCTGCTGATAGACAGCGAGGTTTTTACCCGCTTCCATCTGCACTTAAACCCGGTCGTCTGGGAGCTGGTCATCAACCCTGACCAGAATGAGATGGCGCGCGACTGGCAGCTGATGTTTATCAGCGTCCCGGTCATCTTCTTGATTGAAATGCTCTTCGCCACCTGGAGCTGGCAAAAGCTGCGCAGCCTGACGCGCCGCCGCCATTACGCCCGCCCGGTCGCCTGGTTCTTCTTTTTGTCGTTCGTCAGCAGCCACCTGGTCTATATCTGGGCGGACGCCAATTTCTATCGCCCGATCACTATGCAGCGGGCGAATCTGCCGCTCTCCTATCCGATGACCGCCCGTCGTTTCCTTGAGAAACATGGCCTGCTCGACGCCCAGGATTATCAGCGTCGTCTGGTGGAGCAAGGGGCGCCGGAGGCGGTATCGGTCCAGTATCCGCTTAGCAACCTGCGCTACCGTGACCTCGGCGCGGGCTACAACGTGCTGCTGATCACCGTCGACAACCTGAACTACTCGCGGTTTGAAAAGACCATGCCGGCGCTGGCGGCATTTGCCAAAGAAAACGTTAACTTTACCCAGCATATGAGCTCGGGCAATACCGCCGACAGCGGCCTGTTTGGCTTGTTCTACGGTATTTCGCCTGGCTATATGGACGGTGTCCTCTCGGCGCGTATTCCCGCCGCGCTGATTACCGCCCTCAACCAGCAGGGCTACCAGCTGGGCCTCTTCTCCTCCGATGGGTTTAGCAGCCCGCTGTATCGCCAGGCGCTGCTCTCCGATTTCTCGCTGCCGAGCGCGAAGACCCAGAGCGACGAGCAGACGGCCAATCAGTGGATCGGCTGGCTAGACCGTTACGCGCAGGATGAGAATCGCTGGTTCTCGTGGATCTCGCTCAATGGCACCACCCTCGACGACACGCAGCAGCAGGGCTTTGTCCGCCGCTACAGCAAGGCGGCAGGCGACGTTGATGCCCAGATCGATCGGGTGCTGACTGCGCTGCGCGAAGCCGGCAAACTCGATAATACGGTGGTAATTATTACCGGCGGCCACGGCAAGCCGCTGAATGCGAAACACGACGCGTTCGACTGGTCGCGCGAGCAGCTGCAGGTGCCGCTGGTTATTCACTGGCCGGGCACGCCGGCGCAGGAGATTGCCACCCTGACCGATAACAAAGATGTGATGACTACGCTGATGCAGCGCCTGCTTCACGTTTCGACGCCGGCCAATGAGTACTCGCAGGGAGAAGATCTGTTCAGCGCCGCGCGGCGTCGTAACTGGGTCACCGCGGCCAACGGCGATACGCTGGCCATCACCACCCCGACCATCACCGTGGTCCTCAACCATAACGGCACATATACCACCTGGAGCCGCGACGGCGAGAAAATTAAAGATCAGAAACCGCAGCTCAGTCTGTTGCTGCAGGTCCTGACTGACGAAAAACGCTTTATCGCTAACTGATTGATTAATTATGAATCAATCGCGCGTGACCCGCTTGCATTCGCCTGGGGAACGGGTAATATTGTTCCCCACGCGTCGGCACGTAGCGCAGCCTGGTAGCGCACCGTCATGGGGTGTCGGGGGTCGGAGGTTCAAATCCTCTCGTGCCGACCAAAAACTCCACAGAAACCAGCCTTTTAAGGCTGGTTTTTTTATGCCTGTTTCCCCTGTTGCCGCCCGCTCGCTTAATTTGTGCCCTTTCTTCAATGTATCGTGAAGATGTACGACTATCCTGATGGTAAATTACGTCGTAGCATCTATTATTCGACCGTATGACTCATAAGCAGGAGCGGATAACATGAGAGTTAATGGACTTACCAAAGGATTTTTCATCCTTATCGTCTTCATTGTAACCCTGGCCTTTTTTGATGTTCTCTCACCCTATTATTCCGCCATCCTTTGGGCTGCGATCCTCGCGGTGATTTTTAATCCGGACAAAAACAAGCCCCGTCCCCGCCTCGGCGAGCGCAATGGCCTCGCGGCGCTGATGACCATCGTCATTATCTGTCTTATCGTTTTTACGCCGCTGGCTATCATTCTCTCCTCGCTGGCCTACGAGCTCAACCTGGTGTACAGCAAACTGCAGCATAACGACACCCAGTTTCCGACGGTGGTCGCCAGCCTGTTCGCCCATCTCCCCGGCTGGGCCAGAAGCTTCCTCGCCGATCATAACCTTGATAGCGCGCAGCAGATCCAGCAGCAGCTCTCTGATGCCGCTCTGAAAGGCGGTCAGTATCTGGCCGGCAGCGCGTTTCTGATTGGCAAAGGGACTTTTGGCTTCACCGTCAGCTTCGGCATCATGCTGTATCTGCTGTTTTTCCTGCTGAAGGATGGACCTTATCTGGTGCTGTTGATCCTCGAGTCTCTACCGTTATCAAGCTATGTGAAGCAGCATTTGTTCGCTAAATTCGCCGCTGTGGCCCGCGCCACGGTAAAAGGTACCGTCGCCGTGGCGCTGGCGCAGGGGGCGCTGGGTGGCTTTGCCTTCTGGATCGCCGGTCTGGACGGCAGCATTCTCTGGGGAGCGCTGATGGCGTTTCTGTCGCTTATCCCGGCGGTGGGCTCGGCCATTATCTGGGTGCCAGCGGCCATCTACCTCTTCGCCACCGGCCAGCTGTGGCAGGGCGCCTTTATCGTCGGCTTCTTTGTGATTGTGATTGGCCTGGTGGATAACATTCTGCGTCCACTGCTGGTGGGCAAGGATACCAGGATGCCGGACTATCTGATCCTTATCGCCACTCTGGGCGGCATGGAGATCTACGGTATCAACGGCTTCGTGATCGGGCCGCTGATCGCCGCCCTGTTTATCGCCTGCTGGAACCTGCTGTCGGGACGAGAACATGCCGGCAATACCGATGAAATCGATGAAGAGTTTATTGAGGAAGCGAAAAATAGCCGTAATGAATAGCTTTCCCGGCAGGGGGCTGGCGGCCCGCCAGCGCCTCTGTTGCGCTCTGCGCGGCCGATGTCTTACCGGTAGATAACACTATTCATTTTGCAAAAATTGGTAAATAAATCTTAACATTCAGCTGAGTGATGATAGGCTATCTCTGTCAGGAACGAAAATAAAGGATGATCAACCGTGAAAAAAATCACTACGCTAGCCGTTTCTCTGCTGACCGCCGCCTGCATGTCCGCTGGCGCATTGGCCGCAGACCAGCCGCTGGAAAAAGTCGCGCCGTTCCCGAAAGCGGAAAAAGGCATGAAGCGTCAGGTTATTCAGCTGCCGCAGCAGCAGGATGAGTCGGCGCTCAAGGTTGAGCTGATGATCGGCCAGACGCTGGAAGTCGACTGCAACCATCATCGTCTCGGCGGGGAACTGGAAAGTAAAACCCTGGAAGGCTGGGGCTATGATTACTATGTCTTTGAGAAGCTGAGCGGCCCGGTATCCACCATGATGGCCTGCCCGGACGGCAAAAAAGAGAAGAAATTTGTCACTGCCGGCCTCGGGGATGACGCCATGCTGCGCTACAACAGCAAACTGCCGATCGTGGTATACACGCCGAGCAATGTCGATGTGAAATATCGCATCTGGCGCGCCGACGAGACTATCGGCAACGCCGTCGTCCGCTAAGGCGAACAGCGCAAACGGCAATAAAAAAAA
>NZ_GL882869.1:108819-111934 GCF_000195655.1 Klebsiella sp. MS 92-3 | reverse complement strand
GAGCGCGATATCCGCCATCGGCTTGCCGCCGCTCAGCGGCTTCAGCTCCGCCTGCGGTACCTCATCCACCGCCCCAGCTGGCTGATATTTCAGCTCCAGCACTTCACTGGTCCACGCCAGCGCTTTCTCGATCTCCGCCGGATTGCCGTCAAGACGAATACCGTAGGTTGGGATGATCGCCTTCAGCTTGGCCTGCCATTCCGGCGAATTGACTTTATCTTTAAACACTTTTTCCATTAGCTGCAGCATGATAGGCGCCGCGGTGGAGGCCCCTGGCGACGCGCCGAGAAGCGCCGCGACGGTGCCTTCATCATCGCTGACCACTTCGGTGCCCAGGCGCAGTACCCCGCCCTTCTTCGCGTCGCGCTTAATGATCTGCACGCGCTGACCGGCCTGCCACAACCGCCAGTCCTCTTTCCGCGCTTCCGGATAATATTCGCACAGCGCGGCCAGACGATCTTTATCTTTCTGCATCACCTGGCTAATCAGATATTTTACCAGATCGAAGTTGTCCAGGCCGACGTTGAGCATTGGCAAAATATTTGAGGTATTCGTCGAGGCCAGCAGATCCCACAGCGAACCGTTCTTCAGGAAACGGGTCGAGAAGGTGGCGAATGGTCCGAACAGCACCACGCGTTTACCGTCGATAATACGGGTATCGATGTGCGGCACCGACATCGGCGGCGCGCCCACTTCGGCCTGACCGTAGACCTTCGCCAGATGGTGGTTCACCACCTCCGGATTTTCGCAGACCAGGAACTGGCCGCCGACCGGGAAGCCCGCATACTCTTTGGCCTGCGGAATGCCGGTCTCCTGCAGCAGGGTCAGCGCTGCGCCGCCGGCGCCGATAAAGATAAATTTAGCTTTAATGACCCGCTTCTGACGACGATTGTCGGCATCCGCCAGGGTGACCGTCCAGCTCTTGTCGGCGTTGCGCTTGAAGCGACGCACCACGGTGCCCAGCTGTAGGGAGAAATTATCATGCTTTTGCAGACCGGCGATCAGCTGGCGGGTAATTTCACCATAGTTGACGTCGGTTCCCACTTCTGAGCGAGTGGCGGCGACCTTTTGCAGCGGGTCGCGGCCTTCCATCACCAGCGGCGCCCAGGCTTTGATCTGCTGATGGTCTTCAGAATAGCGAATACCGCGGAACAGTTCACTTTGCTGCAGCGCCGCGTAGCGCGCACGCAGGAAGTTGACGTTATCTTCGCCCCACACAAAGCTCATGTGCGGCACGCTGTTAATGAAAGATTTTGGTTTGTTCAGGACGCCGCGTGTCACCTGATGCGCCCAGAACTGACGCGAGATATGGAAGGCTTCGTTGATGTCGACCGCTTTGTCGATATTGATGCCGTTGGCGGTCTGCGGCGTGTAGTTCAGCTCCATCAGCGCCGCGTGGCCGGTACCCGCATTATTCCACCCGTTTGAGCTCTCTTCCGCCACGCTGGACATCTGCTCAACCATGGTAATAGACCAGTCTGGCTCAAGCTCCTGCAGCCAGGTTCCCAGTGTGGCGCTCATAATGCCACCGCCAATCAACAATACATCCGTCTCTTGCTCATGGCGGGTGTTGGTCCGAGTGCTGTTGGGACCAACCGCCTGTGAGCGTGGTACGGCCATCTTTTTATTCATCGGATTTGAGCCTTACTTTACTCGCTGTTTTTATTTAGCGCAGGTGATACGATTCTCACCCCTCACGTTACCACCGAAGCTCAAAAATTTAAATATTGTTTAAATTTTAAGTTCTGTTTTGAGATCCGTTATAAAAATGTTTAATAAATGTATACACCAAATCACTTTTTGTACTGGTGCGCTGACAGATTCCGCGCTATCATCCCTGGTTTTGTGACAGACCGCACGGAAGCAGGGCCTGACACCGCTCCCTCTTTTTTTATAAGCTGCGAACTTTTTTTATGCCTCCAGTTTCTGACCCCGCCGCTTCCGGCAACCTCCGTCCCATCCTCCGCTCCCCGTCTTTACTGACGCGCGAAGTGCTGGCCGGCGTGCTCACCGCCCTGGCGCTCATCCCTGAAGTGATTTCGTTTTCAGTCATTGCCGGCGTTGACCCGCAGGTAAGCCTGATTGCTTCGGTGGTGCTCTGCCTGGCGATGTCAGTCTTCGGCGGACGCCCGGCGATGGTCACCGCCGCCGCGGGCTCGGTGGCGCTGGTGATTGGCCCGATGGTGCATCAGCACGGCGTGGGGTACATTTTACCGGCTGTCATTCTGGCGGGTATTATTCAAATTTTGTTTGGTCTGTGCGGCATGGCGCGCCTGATGCGCTTTATTCCCCCGGCGGTGATGACCGGGTTCGTCAACGCCCTTGGGATCCTGATTTTCTTTGCTCAGGTGCCGCATTTCTGGAGTCGACAACCGCTAATCGTTGGCCTGTTCGTCCTGACGCTGCTTATCGTCCTGTGGGCGCCGCGCGTTATTAAGGCTATCCCGGCGCCGCTGATCGCCATCGTCGCGCTCACCCTCTATACCGCGACCACCGGCCAGCAGCTGCCGACCGTCGGCGATGAAGGCTCGATGAGCGGTGGCCTGCCGGGGTTCACCGCCCTGACCGTTCCCCTGAACCTGACCACCCTGCAGATAATCTGGCCGTGTGCCCTCAGCATCGCCTTTGTCGGCCTGATGGAGTCCTTGCTGACGGCTAAGCTGGTGGATGATCTCACTCATACCTCGTCGAACAAATCGCGGGAAAGCGCCGGGCTGGGTATCGCCAATATCCTTGCCGGCTGCTATGGCGGCATCGCCGGCTGCGCGATGATCGGCCAGACTATCGTGAACGTGGAAATGGGCCGGGCCCGCAGCCGCCTCTCAACGGTAATCGCCGGCCTGGTGCTGCTCCTGCTGGTGACAGCGCTCAGCCAGGTGATGGCGAAGATCCCGATGGCGGTTCTCGCCGGGGTGATGGTGATCGTGGCGGTGAAGACCTTTAGCTGGCGCAGCATTCGCCCGGGTGAGCTGGCGCGTAATCCGTGGCCGGAAACGCTGGTGATGCTGGTGACCGTCGCCGCGACGGTGGGAACCAGCAATCTGGCGATCGGTGTGCTGGCGGGGGTTGTCGCGGTGGGGGTCATCCCCCCCCCCGCCCCCGCGGCGGGGGGGGG
>NZ_GL882869.1:105048-108750 GCF_000195655.1 Klebsiella sp. MS 92-3 | reverse complement strand
ACCACCCCCCGCCGCCTGCGGGCAAAAGCGCAGGCTACATTAGAAACAGCGTCGCCAGACCCAGAAAAATAAAGAAGCCGCCGGTGTCGGTGATGGCGGTGATCATTACGCTGGAGCCGACCGCCGGGTCACGCCCCAACTTCACCATGACCATCGGGATTATCACGCCCATCATTGCCGCCATCAGCAGGTTGAGCATCATGGCCAGCGTCATCACCCCGCCGAGCTGCGGATCGTCATACAGCCACCAGGTGATGGCCCCCATAATCCCGCCCCACACCAGGCCATTAATCAGCGCAACGCCCATTTCACGCAGGATCAGAAAGGTAAAGCTGCCGGGCTGGATCTGCTGCAGCGCCATCGCCCGGACGATCATGGTGATCGTCTGGTTGCCGGTGTTGCCGCCGATCCCGGCGACGATCGGCATCAGCGAGGCCAGCGCCACCAGCTGTGAAATGGTGTGTTCGAAGCCGTCGATGACCCGGGAAGCAATAAACGCCGTACACAGATTGACCGCCAGCCATGCCCAGCGGGTTTTCACCGCTTTGCTAACCGGGGCGAAGACATCCTCTTCATCGCTCAGGCCGCCCATCCGCCGCAGATCGTTATCGGTTTCTTCATAAACCACATCGACGATCTCATCGATGGTCAGGCGCCCGATCAGCTTGCCGTCGGCATCAATGACGGCGGCGCTGAGCAAGTCATCACGTTCGAAGGTGCGCGCCACCTTCTCCGCCTCTTCGTGCGGCTGAAAGGTGACCGGGTCGCCCTCCATCACCTCCCCCACCCGCTTCTGCGCATCATTGAGCAGAATGGTCTGCAGCTCCAGCTCGCCGAGCAGCAGCTTGTTACGGGTGGTAACGAACAGCTTATCGGTGTTTTCCGGCATTTTACCGAGACGCCGCAGATAGCGCTGCACCGCCGCCAGGGTGGCCTCCGGTCGCACCGTAATGACCTCAAACTCCATGATCGACCCGACGCTGTTGTCGGCGTAGCGCATAATCTGGCGAATACGGGCGCGCTTCTCGGCCGGCAGGGTCGCCAGCAGCCGTCCGGTCAGGTTGCGCGGCAGATGCTGCAGCAGGTAAACCTGTTCATCGATATCCAGCGGCTGCATGGCCTGCAGCAGCTCGGGGTCGCTCATCTTGTCGATCAGGTCGCCCCAGACGTTCTCTGAGGCCTCCAGCAGCACTTCGCCGCGTTTATCGTCGGGCACCAGGCACCATAGCGCGGTGCGGGCGTCATAGGGAAGCGCTTCCAGCGCATCGGCGAGATCCGGCGGCGGCAGATGCGAGACCAGCATTTCCACTTCGGCCAGGTCATCGGCCAGCGTCCCTTCATCATAGCGCTCAGCCAGCGTCAGTTTGCCCAGCAGCGCGGAAGTCACCGCTTTATCGGTGCTCAAGAGCCAAATCAGACGGGCGCGCTCTTCGTCACGCAAGCGGGCGCTTTTTTTATGCAAAACGGACATCGATCGGGCAATCCTTTTGAGAATGGTGAGCCGGCCTGCGGGCCGGAAGCCTTAAGCATAGCGCGAGGAGGGGGAAATAATAACCGTCAGCGATGTAGACGCTGAAAATTTCAGCGGCGCCCGGGCTTTTCCGGGCGCGCGTTGTGAATCAGGCCGTACGGGCCACCGCATCGCGGGAAGCCTGTTCCCGCTCTTCGCCGGTAAGTTCGGCGAGCTGGCCAGCGCGCATCTCCAGCAGACGATCGGCGTGCTGGAAGTAGTGATCGTCATGGCTGATGGCGAACACGGTTTTGCCCATCTGCTGCATCAGCGGCAGCAGGACCTGGTAGAACTCGCGGCGGAAATGCGGATCCTGATCCGCCGCCCATTCATCCAGCAGAATGATGTCCCGGGACTCGGCCAGCGCCAGCAGGAGCGCCACGCGCTTCTTCTGCCCTTTCGACAGCCTCAGGTCGGCGATTTTTCCGTTCTCCAGCTGCAGCTTGTGGGCCATTTGCAGACGCTCCAGCCATGTCGCCACCAGCGCCGGATCGGCCTCCTCGCCCTGCGGCCCGAGCAGGCGGTCAAACAGCCAGACGTCGGTAAACACTGCGGAAAACAGTTTGCGGTACTCCTCTGGCCTCTCCGCCGCCAGCGGCTGGCCGTCGACGAGGATCTGACCGGATATTGGCTGGTACAGGCCGGTCAGGAGCATCGCCAGCGTTGACTTGCCGCTGCCGTTGCCGCCTATCAGAAACACCAGCTCGCCGCGCTTCAGCGTCAGATTAAGCGGCCCTACCGCAAAGCGCTGGTCCGGATAATGGAAGGTGACATCGCGCAGCTCCAGCGTCTGCCAGTCAGGATGCGCCTGCGGCCGGGGAAAGTCGGCCCGGTACGGGGCGAGGGAGAACTGACGCAGCTTGTTAAACGCCACCTGGGCGCTGAGCAGCGTGGGCAGCGCGCCGACGGCGGAGAGCAGCGGCGTGCGCAGAAACAGCAGCGTCAGGGAATAGGTCGCCGCCACGGCGGTATCGGCCCAGCCGAGGCTGTTGGCCATCCAGAACACCAGCCCGATGGCGCCAAGCATCATAATATTCGACCAGTTGACCGCGCTGAGGTGGAAGGTATCGGCGCGAACGATATGGTGCCGGTACTCCCGGGCGTCCGGGAGGTAGAGCTGGTTAAACACATACTCCGCGCGCTCGCGGTTGAGGGTCAGCTCTTTACGCCCCTCCAGCACCGTCTGATAGTCGTGATACAGTTTATCTTCCGTTTCGCGCAGGCTGGCCATATGTTTGTACACCCGCGAGACCAGCACAAAGCCGCCCCAGATGGTGAGCGCCATCCACAGCGCCGTCACCAGCATCATTTTTCCTGACAGCCAGGCGAGGTAGGCCGCGGAGCCGAAGGTGAGAATGATCCCCTGCACCAGCTCCGGCAGGCGCACAAAGGCGATGGTGATATTGCGGATATCGCTGGTCAGCCCGGCAAGCAGCGACGCGCTGCCGATCTTCTCTACTTGTTCAATCTGGGTATCGAGGATGCGTTTAACAAACTCACCGCGCAGACGATAGACAAAATGGTGGCCGAGGGTGGTTAGCGCCAGCTGCGAACCCAGGGTCACCGCCATCAGCAGCCCCAGCAGACCAAGAAACTCCGGCAGGACCCGCAGCGAGGTATCGACAGCGGTAATCAGACGCAGGTTAATGAAAGCGATTAAGCCGATACCCAGCGCAGCGCTGAGCAGGCTGAGAGCAATAACGCCCAGAAACGGCCAGCGGTACTGGCGCCAGACGAGAGAGAGAAGTTCCATAACAGGCTATCCGCAAAAGCAAAACAGCCAGCAGTTTAAACGGCTCGCCGATGACATCAAGAATAATTCTTATTTTAATACTGGCGACCGCCCGCCTGTCGGAAGGTGAGATTGTAACGACAGTCGCCCGTTTCCGGATGATGCCCCGCTTTCAGCGGCTGAATGCCATGATAAAACAGGCGCGACTCGCCGCCCCAGACCACCACATCGCCATGCTCCAGCAGCAGCCGCTGCAGCGGGTCGCTGCGTTGCAAGCCGCCAAACTGAAAGATAGCCGGCAAGCCCAGCGAGACCGAGACAATCGGCGCCCGCAGATCCTGTTCATCTTTATCCTGATGCAACGACAGTTTTGCGCCAGGACAATAGCGGTTAATCAAACAGGCGTCGGGGGAAAACTCCGGGTAGCCGCCGGCGGCGGGCCCCCCCCCCCCCCCCGCCC
>NZ_GL882869.1:103726-104923 GCF_000195655.1 Klebsiella sp. MS 92-3 | reverse complement strand
GGGGGGGGGGCCCGCCGCCAGCGCCAGTTCATGAAATACGGCAGGCATCGGCGGCCAGGTTTGATCGGTTACCGGGTCGACCGGGGAGTACAAATAGCCGTGGCGATCGGTAGTCCAGCCCAGCGCGCCGCAGTTGGTCATGGCGACCGACATGGTGTACCCGCCCGGCGTGACCATCTGGCGAAACGGCGACTGACTGGCGACGTCGGCTATCGCCTGCAGCAGCGCCGGGGCGCGTTCGCGGGCAAATCGCCGCAGCACCACCGCGCCGGGGGCCAGCGGCTCCTGCCACGGTGGGGTATCGCTAAACAGATCGAGCATTACTCCTCCTCATGTTGGGCCTCGCGCGCCAGCAGCTGCGCTTTTCGCGCCGTTCCCCAACGATAACCGGACAGGGCGCCATCTTCACGCACCACCCGGTGGCAGGGAACAATCACCGCCAGCGAATTCGCCGCGCAGGCGCCGGCCACGGCTCTTACCGCCCGCGGCTGGCCAATATGCTCTGCCACCTGGCGGTAGCTGCGGGTCTCACCCGCCGGGATCTGCCGCAGCGCCTGCCAGACCTGCAGCTGAAACGCGGTGCCCTGCAGATCCAGCGGCAGCGATACCGGCCGCCGGCTGTCGTCGAGGTGGGCGAAAATCTCGGCCATCTGCTGACAAAAATCGGGGTCGCCTTCACGCAGCTCGGCATTGGGAAAGCGCCGGCGCAGGTCGTCGAGCAATGCCGCATCGTTATCACCCGGCAGCACCGCGCAGACGCCGCGCTCGCTCTGCGCCACCAGGCAACGACCCAGCGCGCAGTCGCCCGTGGTCCAGGTTACCACGGTGGCGGCGCCGCCGCGGCGAAACTGGCTGGCGGTCATCCCTAACGCTGCGTCGGCCTGGCGATAATAGCTGCTGCTGTCGGGAAAACCAGCCGCCAGCGCGGCGCGGGTCACCGGTATCCCCTGCTCCAGCGCTTCCCGCAGGCGCTGCGACCGCCACGCTTGTTGCCAGGCTTTAGGGGTCATGCCGGTGACGGATTTAAATAATCGGTGAAAATGAAACGGGCTCATCGCCAGCTGGCCTGCCAGCGCCTCGAGGGTCAGGGGCGCGTCCTGCTCCAGCAGCCGACAGGCCTGCGCCACTTTGTCGACCCTTTGCTGCTGCGGGTAGTCTTTATCCGGTTGGCAGCGTTTGCAGGGGCGGAATCCCGCC
>NZ_GL882869.1:100669-103611 GCF_000195655.1 Klebsiella sp. MS 92-3 | reverse complement strand
GGACCCCCGCCGCCACGGCGGCGGCGACGTCGGCAAAAAAGCGTACGTTTTCTCGCCGCGCGCGCCGCGAGCGGCAGGAGGGACGACAGCAGATGCCGGTGGTCAGTACCGCAAAGACGAACTGACCATCGGCCCGGGTATCACGTTCGCAGACCGCCTGCCAGCGGCGATCATCGGTATCGGCAACTATCGGTTTCATGACGGGTCTCCAGCTGTAAGTGTACCCTCAGTCTGTGGTAAAGCCCGCAGTAAAAAACCCGCAATCTTGCTTTTTAATTTTTCTCGCCGACAAGGAAAGTGCGGAACTGCGGCGACATCCAGGTTTTAAAACCCTCTCCTTCTTTAACGATCATGTAGACCGCCAGCCCCTCCTCGCGCACCACCTGCTGCGCTTTTTCCGGCCCCAGCACCATCAGTCCGGTATCCCAGCCGTCCGCCTCCAGCGCCGTTGGCGCAATGACGGTCACGGAGACCAGCTTATGGGTTATCGGCTGCCCGGTCTGCGGATCGATAACGTGCGAGATGCGTTTGCCATCGAGTTCATAGTAGTTGCGATAGCTGCCGGAGGTGCTGATGCCGTGACCATTGATGTCGACAATCGCCTGAACGGCGTTTTCGCGGTCGGTCGGTTTCTGGATCGCTACCCGCCAGGGCTTGCCTTCGCCGTTCATCCCGCGGCTGACCAGCGCTCCGCCCACCGACACCAGATAGCGGGAGATCCCCTCCTGCTCCATCAACCGCGCGAGGTGGTCGGCGGCATAGCCTTCCCCCACGGTGGAGAGGTCGACAAACAGATCGGGAATATCTTTTTGCAGGAACTGCCTGCCGCTCTGATTAATAACCTGCAGATGCTGCAGGCCGGTGCGCGCCTTCGCCGCGGCTATCGCCTCGGCATCCGGGGTGGTGACCGGCTGTTTATCCGGGCCAAAGCCCCACAGGTTGACCAGCGGCCCCACGGTAATATCCATCGCGCCGTGCGTTTTGGCGCCAATCCGCAGCGACAGGGTGACGATATCCGCCATCGCTTCGCTCACCGGCCATGGTTCGGTAGTGGCGGCATGATTGAAGCGCATCAGCGCGGAGTCGTTTTTCCAGGTCGACAGCAGGCGATCGTCGGCGTCCAGCTGGGCCTGAACCTTGGCGCGCAACGCCTGGGCCTTTGCCTCATCCACGCCAATGACGCTGACCCGCCAGAAGGTGCCCATCGTTTTGCCATCCAGCACGGTGGCCGTCGCGGTGGGGGTCGCAGGAGTGGTAGCTGAATCGCAGCCAGAGAGCAGAACGCAGGCACCCAGCAGCGCGGCGCGAAAGAAAGTCATATCCATTAATCGAGGCTCCTCTTACCAGGGCGACAAGAGTATACCAGCGAGGTTAAACCGGACATAAAAAAAAAAGGCCCCCCCGCGGCCCCTTTTTTTTATGAGTGACGATTCGCCTTCAGCGTCGGGGATTACTGGTCGCCAAAGTGGATCACGGTGCGAATCGATTTACCTTCATGCATCAGATCAAAGGCCTCGTTAATCTGCTCCAGCGGCAGGCGATGGGTAATAAACGGATCGAGGCGAATTTTACCCGCCATGGCGTCTTCCACCATTCCCGGCAGCTGACTGCGCCCTTTTACGCCGCCGAAGGCGGAACCGCGCCACACGCGGCCGGTCACCAGCTGGAACGGACGGGTCTTGATCTCCTGCCCGGCGCCGGCTACACCGATGATCACGCTCTCACCCCAGCCTTTATGGCAGCACTCCAGCGCCGCGCGCATCACATTTACATTGCCGATGCACTCGAAGCTGAAATCCACCCCGCCGTCGGTCAACTCAACGATCACATCCTGAATCGGCTTATCGTAGTCGTTCGGATTGATAAAATCGGTCGCGCCCATCTCTTTAGCGAGAGTGAACTTATCCGGGTTGGTATCAACCGCCAGAATGCGCCCGGCCTGCGCCTGCACCGCGCCCTGGATCACCGCCAGACCAATGCCGCCCAGACCAAAGACCGCGACGCTATCCCCGGCCTTGACCTTCGCCGTGTTATGCACCGCGCCGATACCGGTGGTTACGCCGCAGCCCAGCAGGCACACTTTATCCAAAGGCGCCTGCGGATTGACTTTCGCCAGCGAAATCTCGGCGCAAACCGTATATTCGCTGAAGGTGCTGGTGCCCATATAGTGATAGATCGGTTCGCCATTGTACGAGAAACGAGTGGTGCCGTCCGGCATCAGCCCTTTACCCTGGGTGGCACGCACCGCCTGACAGAGGTTGGTTTTACCCGACTTACAGAATTTGCACTCGCCACATTCGGCGGTATACAGCGGAATGACGTGATCGCCCGGCTTAAGGCTGGTGACGCCCTCGCCTACTTCCACGACAATCCCGCCGCCCTCATGGCCCAGCACCGCCGGGAAGACACCTTCCGGATCGTCACCGGAGAGGGTGAAGGCATCGGTATGACACACCCCGGTGTGGGTGATTTTCACCAGAACTTCGCCTTTTTTCGGCGGCGCGACGTCAATCTCAACGATTTTTAACGGCTGACCGGGGCCGAAGGCCACTGCTGCGCGTGATTTCATAACTGTCTCTTCCTCGTCGTGATGTTATTTTAAATAGGATCGTAGCAGATGACCGACCTCTGCCATTCTCGCGGCCCGCTGCTCAGGGGTGGTGTCGCCGCTGACCAGCTCGTCCTGCAGGTGGATCTCCACCATTTCGCCCATCAGGCCATTCGCCGCCCCGCGAATCGAGGCGATCTGCTGCAGAATAGTCATACAGGGCTCGCCGGACTCCAGCGCGCGCTCAAGGGCTTCGACCTGGCCGCGGATGCGTCTTACGCGGCTGAGCGCCCGTTTTTTATCTTCAGGTGAATGTGGCACGATTACGCCTCCGTATCATATAGGGGGGTATACTATATTCTATTAGCGGTGAAGGCAAAAAAAACCCCCCCCC
>NZ_GL882869.1:95897-100569 GCF_000195655.1 Klebsiella sp. MS 92-3 | reverse complement strand
AAAAAAAAAAAACCCCCCGGGGGGGGGGGGGGGTCAGGAAGTGAAAGAGGATGATTTAGCGCTTACGAGGCATCATTCGCAGCAGAGTATTATCCTTCCACCAGTAATGATGGAGCAGCGCGGCGAGAGCATGCAGGCCAATCACAAAGTACCCGGCATTGGCCAACCATTCATGGATCGCCTTCAGGGTATCCACCCGCTCAAAATCGCTCTGCGGGGCATACGGCATGGTCAGACCAAAGGCATACCAGGGGTTACCGCGCCAGTACATCATCACCATGCCGATCAACGGCAAGGCAATGAACAGCAAATAGATCGCCAGGTGACCAAGATGGGCGAAACCGGTCATCATCGGCGATGGTTTCGGTACGATCGGCGGCGCCGGCGATTTCAGCCGCACCAGCAGACGCGCCACCATCAGCACGAAAATGGTGATCCCGCAGGAAACATGCACCATATTAATCAATGGCCGTTCACTGCGGGGAAAAAACCCGCGCAGCTCCATCGCCGCATAGGCTACTACTACCAGCAAAAAAACCAGCCAGTGAATCCCAATCTGCAGGCCGGAATATTTATCGCGCATGGCATATCCTTTATGGAAAGTATGATGCTGCCAACATAGCGGCGTTCCCTTAAATTTTCATTAACCTTTACGTAGAATTAACAATTGATTACCGCTTTCTGCCGAGCCGCTATGCCACGCTTAGCGCACGCTCTTTCCTGGCCGAACGACAAACCGTCCACCGGTCATTACAAAATAACACAGTTTTGTTACTTACCGCGCTACTGCCGCCGCTATAGTACAGAATGTCTGGCAGACCACACGGCCCTGGGAGATAAGAATGAAGGAAATCGGCTTACCGTTATTGCTACTGACCGCGCTGGCCAGTCCGGCTTTTGCTGCAGACTGTCAGCCAAACGGCATTGGCGGCTCGTTTTGCATTAACGATGACGGTACGACTACCGACACGGTGCCTAACGAAGTCAACGGCATGGATACGTACTCGAATAATGGCGGCTATACCAGTTCCCTGCCCGATCGGTCAGGGGCGGATGAAGCACTGGAAGGTTCATCGCTGTCGACGCAGCAAGGCGTCGGCAGCGGACAGAGCGACAGTGCGCTGGCGGGTCGCGACTGGCATTCGCCCGCCAATCTGAATGATGGCGCCGCCACCTCCAGTATGAGCCTGCTGGATAAACCCTGAGGCCAGCGGCTAAGCGAGACTCCAGCCTGCGGCGCCGATGGCGAGGGCGAAAAGCAGGCAGGCCAGCGCCGTCTTACGTAACAGCATGGTATAGAATGAAATTGCGACACCAATGAATACCACCAGCAGAATCGGCCACATGCTTAATAACAACAGCAGAAAACCCTCAATATTGTTATGGATTACGCTCTCCACATCCGCATCCTTGCCTCATCGTCGATAAAGTAAGCAGAATTTAATATGTAACATGAATACATTCAAATAAAATATAATTGTAAATGGTTATGCACCGCCTCCTGCGGTTGGCGGTGGGGCACTTTCACGCGTCCGGAGCTTTGGCATCAGAAGCAGTTCGCAAAAAAACACGTCAGGATTGTTCCATGACACTTTAGCGGCACGCTCGTATTCTCGCTGGTATCCTGCAAATTCTTCACGCCATTATTCGGCGCGGGTATCTGACACAATGCGCCGGCGATGACAGTCGCCTGGTTGCAGTTTATCCCCCTGAGCGGAACGCACATCCAGATACTGAAGGGGCTGGCCGTGCGCGTTATCCAGCAGGACCGAATAGGTTTCCCCTTGCTCAAACATATAACGCTCTCCCCATTGCCGCAGCGCCACAACAATGGGAAACACGGAGCGCCCCTTTTCAGTCAGGACATATTCCTTGTATGCGCTGCCATCCGATGCCGGTAAAATCTCGAAAATACCGATATCAACCAGATGCTTCAGCCGCGAGGCAAGGATATTTTTGGCCAGCCCCAAATTTTTTTGAAACTCGCTGAATCTCCGCACATCGTCAAATGCTTCGCGGATAATCATCAGGCACCAGCGTTCACCAATTGATTCCAACGTTCTCGCCACCGGACATTCACTGGTTCTAAGTGATTCCTGCTTTGCCATCTGCGCGCTCCTTATCAATTTATCTACTGATCTAGCTTAATCCTCACCTTTACCAGTTGCAAAAAAAAACCACTAAGGCTAATTCTATAGGCATACTAGTTTTAAAAAGCAACCAGACAGAGGATCTCTTATGAAATGCAAGGCAAGTAGATGTACCGGCCAAAGGATCCAAACTGCGTCAGTCCCTGACACGATGCTGACCACAGGGATAACGGCGTTGTTTTCACTAACCTGCGCGCTGGGAGTAGCCAATGTTTATTCAGCACAGCCTTTACTCGACTCGATGGCGGTCAGCCTGAAGGTGTCGCCAGGCATGATTGGCAGCGTCATCACCGCTACGCAGGCGGGCTATGCCATTGGCCTGCTGTTCCTGGTTCCGCTCGGAGACTGGTTGAACCGTAAATACGTGGTGATGAGTCAACTGTTGCTTTCAGTAGCGGCGTTAGTCGCGGCAGGGTTATCCCCCAATATAGCAACGCTGCTTGGCGCCATGCTGATCGTCGGCCTGATGGCCGTGGTGGTGCAGGTGCTGGTGGCCTGGGTGGCAATACTGGCGACGCCGCAGAAACGAGGCCAGGCGGTGGGTACCCTGACCAGCGGCATTGTTTCAGGTATCCTGTTATCTCGGTTTATCTCAGGCGCGATAGCCGATATCGCCGGCTGGCGAGCCGTGTATCTCACGGCTGCCTGTCTGATGTTGGTGATTGCAGGGGTCGTCTGGAAAATCATGCCTTCGCCCCCGCAGCAGCCGCAGCCGCAAAAGCCGACTTACCTTTCCTTATTGAAGTCCGTGTTTCAGCTGTACCTCACCGAGCCGCAACTGAGAAAGCGCGGGATCCTGGCGCTATTTATCTTCGCCGCTTTCAGCATGCTATGGACGACCATGGTCATGCCGCTCACCGCCCTTTCCCTCTCGCACACCCAGACGGGGATGTTTGGCTTAGCCGGCTTCGCTGGCATGCTGGCCGCCGCCAGAGCGGGCAAGTGGGCTGACCAGGGATGGGCTCAGCGCACTACCGGCCTGGCGCTGGCGCTGCTGACCATCTCATGGCTTCCTATCGGCTATGCCGAAACCTCTCTGCTCTGGCTGATAGCTGGCGTCATTGCGCTGGACTTTGCGGTACAGGCCGTTCATGTCTCCAGCCAGAGCCTGATCATTGCCGCCAGGCCTGCAGCGGCAAGCCGCCTGGTTGGGGCTTACATGTGTTTTTATTCGCTGGGCAGCGCGGCAGGGGCTATCGTTGCCACACAGCTTTATTCCCACTGGGGATGGCAGGCGGTCTGCCTTGCGGGGGCCGCGGTCAGCGCGTGTGCATTTCTGATCTGGTCAGGATCGCGTCAATCCTGATATTCGTTCTGCGTTTTAAAGGGGCCAGTCAAAAAGACCGTAATGCTGACCTGATTGCTGCCAGCTATTTGTATCGCATACATTTTTTCAATGCTTTTAAACAGTTATGTTCATGTTGTATAATGACGTGCACTTTAACTAAAAAAAGAGTGCGACCATGATTGATTCCTCATTGCCATTAACCGACATTCATCGTCATCTTGACGGTAACATCCGGGCCCAAACCATCCTCGATCTTGGCCGCGAATTTAATATCGCTCTTCCCGCAACCACCCTCGACACGCTGCGTCCTCATGTCCAGGTCACCAGCCTTGAGCCCGATCTGGTTAGTTTCCTCGCCAAGCTCGACTGGGGGGTAAAGGTCCTGGCCTCGCTGGAAGCCTGTCGCCGCGTGGCGTATGAGAACGTCGAAGACGCGGCGCGAAATGGCCTGCACTACGTTGAGCTGCGCTTCTCTCCCCGCTATATGGCGATGACCCACCGGCTGCCGGTCGACGGCGTGGTAGAGGCGGTAATTGCCGGGGTTCAAGAGGGATGCCGCGATTTCCAGGTCGACGCCCGGCTGATCGGTATTCTGAGCCGCACCTTCGGCGAAGCCGCCTGTCAGGAAGAGCTGGCGGCGCTGCTCGCCCACCGCGAGGGCATCACTGCCCTCGACCTCGCCGGCGATGAGCTAGGCTTCCCGGGTACGTTGTTCCGCAACCATTTTAACCAGGCCCGCGACGCCGGGTGGCATATCACCGTCCACGCGGGCGAAGCGGCCGGCCCGGAAAGTATCTGGCAGGCCATTCGTGAGCTGGGCGCGGAGCGCATCGGCCATGGGGTTAAAGCGGTAGAGGATCCAGCCCTGATGGACTACCTGGCCGAGCACCGCATCGGGATTGAATCCTGCCTGACCTCGAACGTGCAAACCAGCACCGTGGCCTCCCTGGCCCAGCATCCGCTGAAGCAGTTCCTTGAGCACGGCGTGCTGGCGAGCCTCAACACTGACGATCCGGCGGTCCAGGGTGTGGACATCATTCACGAGTATACCGTGGCGGCGCCGGCGGCAGGGCTGAGCCGGGAGCAGATCCGTCAGGCGCAGATCAACGGCCTGACCCTGGCGTTCCTCGGCGAACAGGAAAAAGCCGCCCTCATTCAGCGGGTTGCCAAAGGCTGATAACCGGCCCCCCCGGCGGGCCGGCCGGGGGCCCCCCCCCCCCCGGGGGGGGGGGGG
>NZ_GL882869.1:92911-95790 GCF_000195655.1 Klebsiella sp. MS 92-3 | reverse complement strand
CCCGGGCTCCTCCTCAGACCAGGTTGAGCGTGGTGCGATGTCTGGCCGACTCGATACCCAACTCAATCAGGGTCATTATCTGAATCGCCTCGCTGGCCGAGACCGGGTTTTCCCCTACGCCGTTAAGCGCGTCGCGGATAGCGGCATAGTAAGCGGGATAATTACCCGGTAGCGTCAGCCATTTCTCCTGACTACGCTCATCCCCTTCCGCACGGGTCAGGGTACCGTCGCGCATATCATATCCCCAGTCCTCCTGCGGCAGCCGTTCACCGTTTTTTAGCCGCTCCTCCTGCGGGTCAAGGCCGTACTTAATATAGCTGGCCCGCGAGCCGTGGACGATAAAGCGCGCGCTCTCCGCGGCGGCGAGTAACGTACCATGCAGTACTACCCGCCGCTGCGGATAGGCCAGCACGGCGTGAAAATAGTCGGTGGATTGCGCGCCGGGCCGAAGCTGCGCGAGGTCCACCGTGATGCTTACCGGCAGGCCAAACAGCACCACGACCTGGTCGAGCAGATGCGGCGCGAGGTCATACCATATGCCGCTGCCAGGACCTGCCTGCTCACGCCAGCGCTGGCGCACCTGTGGTCGGAAGCGATCGAAATGCGACTCGAAGTAACACACCTCCCCCAGCTGACCTTCGTTGATCAACGCGCTGACCGTTAAGAAATCGCTGTCCCAGCGCCGGTTATGAAACACCGAAAGTATCCGACCGCAGTGCTTCGCCAGGCTTTCCAGCTCGCGAGCTTGTGACAGTGTCACGGTAAAGGGCTTATCCACCACAACATGCTTTCCCGCCTCCAGCGCCGCTTTCGCCAGCGGAAAGTGGGTGTCGTTCGGGGTGGCGATGACCACCAGATCGATATCCGGGTCGTCCAGCAGATCCCCCGGCGCACTCATTACCTTCACGCCAGGCCAATCGGCATGGACCTTATCGGCGTCGCTGCTGGCGACCGCCTTCAGCGCCATACCCGGCGTGCCGCCGATCAACGGCGCATGAAACGTTTTGCTGGCGTAACCGAACCCCACCAGCCCCACCCGGATCGCATCGCTCATCTTACCGCCTCGCTTATGCAACTGATATCAACACCAGGTTAATGAGAATAATTTTACAAACCGTGAGCAAAACTTATCATTCCTTACTTTGCGACTTACATGCAAGTGTGAGAAATCAGACAGATACCCCTTGTGATCTGCTGACCATCGAGTAACATTTCACGCTGTGTTCAAAGGATATTGAAGTGTTATGACAACTGTTTTTACCCGTATTGTAGAACTTATTGGCTGGATTGTTTTTGGTATTTCGGCACTGCTTTTGGTTATCGCACACCATATAGATAACTATCAGTCCCCACCGCCAGCGGATGTGGTGCACACGAAGTAGCTCCGCGTTAAAACAGTGACCCGCCTCGCAACTGTGCAACCGGTTTCAGAAACCGGTTGCAAATATGCTCGCGCTTTTATTACACTCCCTTTATCATCAGACAGGGAGCTTTTTCATGGCCGCTTTTCCGCACAATTTCTTATGGGGTGCCGCTACCGCAGCGTATCAGGTTGAGGGAGGACACGACGCCGACGGTAAAGGACCGTCAATCTGGGATATCTACTCTCATCTGCCGGGTACCACCTTTGAAGGCACCACCGGCGATATTGCCGTCGACCACTATCACCGTTTTCGCGAAGACGTGGCGTTAATGGCCGAAATGGGCCTGCAAAGCTATCGATTCTCCATCTCCTGGCCCCGCCTGCTGCCCGCCGGGCGCGGTAAGGTGAATGAAGCGGGAGTCCAGTTTTACAGCGATCTGATCGACGAACTGCTGGCGCACAATATTGAGCCGATGATCACCCTCTATCACTGGGATCTGCCGCAGGCCCTGCAGGATGAGGGCGGCTGGGAAGCGCGCACTACCGCCGAGGCCTTCGCCGAGTACGCCCGCCTGTGCTATGCGCGCTTTGGTTCACGGGTGAAGCTGTGGGCTACCTTCAACGAAACCATTGTCTTCATTGGGCACGGCTACATTAACGGCCTCCATCCCCCGGCGGTCCGCGATCCGGCGCGCGCCATTCAGGCCTGCCACCACGTATTTATCGCCCATGCGCTGGCGGTGAAGGCCTTTCGTGAGATGGCTGTGGCCGGCGAGATTGGCTTCGTCAACGTACTGCAACCGCATACCCCGCTCACCGACAGCGAGGCGGACATTAAGGCCACCGAGCTGGCTGACGCCATCCATACTCACTGGCTGTACGATCCGGTGCTGAAAGGCACCTATCCTGCCGACCTGCTGGCGCAGACCCAGGCGCTGTGGGGGGTACCTCGCTTTGCTCCAGGCGACGACGCGCTGCTCCGTGACAACCGCTGCGACTTTATCGGTCTGAATTACTATCGCCGGGAAACGGTATCTGCCCAGCCGCCTGAGATCGCTACCGGCGGCGAGCCTGGCGTGGAGGGATTATTCTATTTCGTGCGTAATCCCCAGAGTACATATACCGAATGGGGCTGGGAAATCTGGCCGCAGGGGCTAACTGACGGCATTATGATGATTAAGGCGCGCTATGGCGATATTCCGATATATATCACCGAGAATGGCCTCGGCGCGAAGGACCCGATTATTGACGGGGAAGTGGTCGACGACCCGCGGATTGATTATCTCAGCAGCCATATTGGCGCCCTCGAAAAAGCGCTGGCGCTGGGGGCAGATGTGCGCGGCTATTACCCCTGGTCATTTATCGATCTGCTGAGTTGGCTCAACGGCTATCAAAAGCAATATGGTTTTGTCTATGTCGATCACCAGCAAAATCTGGCGCGGAAACGAAAGAAGAGTTTTTATTGGTACAAATCTGTTATTGCCAGTCACGGCGAACAGCGTTAATCTTCTCTTGC
>NZ_GL882869.1:90498-92778 GCF_000195655.1 Klebsiella sp. MS 92-3 | reverse complement strand
CCGCCCCCCGGTCTGATTTTAGAATATTCTTAAACTTCTCCCTGCTCTTCAAGGCTGGCTTTGCCCCTTGTCATGGGTTTATATAACCTGATTCATTCCACGCGGCCCCAGCAGAAGGCGCCGTTGGTTGAGAGTAGGTTTAGTGAATGCTGATAATATTCAACGCAATAATTCCGATTATAAAATGGATACGAAAATGACCGTGCTGGACTACTTATTAAAATTTCGCAAAATCAGTTCGCTGGAAAGCCTTGAAAAACTATTTGATCACCTTAACTACTCCCTGACTGACACCCAGGAGATCGTGAATATGTATCGCGCCGCCGATCATCGTCGCGCAGAGCTGGTCTCCGGTGGTAAATTGTTCGATGTGGGCCAGGTTCCTAAATCCGTTTGGCGATTCGTGCAGTAAGGCTGTCATCCTTCACGCCAGTTGCTTATACTTCCCGGCCTGATTTTATTCACTGGCGTTGAATAGGGGAGAAACATGACGTCTCAATCTGCAGAGCGCATCGGCGGATGGCTGCTGGCTCCGCTGGCCTGGTTGCTGGTGGCGCTGCTGAGCGCCTCGTTATCGCTGCTGTTTTTTGCCAATGCGCTGATGTCGCCGCAGACCTATACCCTACTGCGCGCCATGAGCGCGGGCCATATGGCGCTGTGGGTCGCCTCGCTGCTGTTTGCCCTCGCCATGTGGTATTACACGCTCTGGCTGACTATCGCCTTTTTCAAGCGGCGCTCGGTGGTGCCGAAACACTATATTATCTGGCTGCTCATCACCCTGCTGCTGGCGATAAAGGCTTTTGCCTTCTCGCCGGTCTCGGATGTGCTTGCCCTGCGTCAGCTGCTGTTTCCGCTGCTGGCCGCTGCGCTGCTGGCGCCCTATTTTCGCCGTTCGCAGCGGGTAAAACGGACTTTTGTTAATCCGTAATACCCCCACACTTAACCTGTTGTCGCTGGTATCGTTTTATTCGATAATAAGCGGCTTTTTTTCGTTTCAGGTCGCATGATGGCTGATTATTTACTGCTCTTTATTGGTACAGTCCTGGTCAATAACTTCGTTCTGGTGAAGTTTCTTGGTCTGTGCCCGTTTATGGGGGTTTCCAAAAAGCTGGAAACCGCAATGGGGATGGGGCTCGCTACCACCTTCGTGATGACCCTGGCCTCTATTTGCGCCTGGCTGATTGATACCTGGATCCTTATCCCGCTAAATTTGGTTTATTTGCGTACCCTGGCCTTTATTCTGGTTATCGCCGTGGTGGTTCAGTTTACTGAGATGGTGGTGCGTAAAACCAGCCCGGCGCTCTATCGCCTGCTGGGGATCTTTCTACCGCTGATCACCACCAACTGTGCCGTACTCGGGGTAGCGCTGCTGAATATTAATCTGGGCCACAATTTCCTGCAGTCGGCGCTGTACGGCTTTGCCGCCGCCGTCGGCTTCTCGCTGGTAATGGTGCTGTTCGCGGCGATCCGTGAACGCCTGGTGGTGGCCGATGTCCCCGCGCCGTTTCGCGGTAATGCCATCGCGCTGATTACCGCCGGTTTAATGTCTCTGGCCTTCATGGGCTTTAGTGGTTTGGTGAAGTTGTAATGAGCGCAGTCTGGATAGCCGTGATCGCCATCAGCCTGTTAGGGCTGATTTTCGGCTTAATACTGGGATACGCCTCGCGTCGTTTCGCGGTGCAGGACGACCCGGTGGTGGAAAAAATTGATGAGCTATTGCCGCAGAGCCAGTGTGGGCAGTGCGGGTACCCTGGGTGTCGCCCCTATGCGGAAGCAGTCGGCGTACAGGGTGAGAAAATAAACCGCTGCGCGCCGGGTGGCGAAGCGGTGATGTTAAAAATCGCCGCGTTGCTGAACGTCGACCCGCAGCCTGTCGACGGCGATGCACAGGAAGCGGAGCCGGCCCGCATGCTCGCGGTAATTGACGAGCCGAACTGCATTGGCTGTACCAAGTGTATCCAGGCCTGTCCGGTGGATGCCATCGTTGGGGCGACCCGCGCCATGCATACCGTGATGAGCGACCTGTGCACCGGCTGCAATTTGTGCGTCGCCCCCTGCCCGACCCAGTGCATTTCACTCGTTCCGGTGGCCACCACCCCGGAGACCTGGAAATGGGATCTGCATACGATCCCGGTGCGAAATATTCCTGTGGAACAACATGTTTAAGCTATTTTCCGCTTTCCGAAAAGACAAGGTCTGGGATTTCAACGGCGGTATTCACCCGCCTGAAATGAAAACCCAGTCTAACGGCACCCCGCTGCGTCAGGTTTCCCTGCCGCA
>NZ_GL882869.1:88695-90391 GCF_000195655.1 Klebsiella sp. MS 92-3 | reverse complement strand
GTCAGGTTTCCCTGCCGCAGCGCTTTGTTATCCCGTTGAAGCAGCACATTGGCGCCGAGGGCGAACTGTGCGTTAAAGTGGGCGACCGGGTGCTGCGCGGCCAGCCGCTGACCCGCGGCTGGGGAAGAATGCTGCCCGTTCACGCCCCGACCTCCGGCACCATTGCCGCCATCGCTCCGCACACTACCGCGCACCCGTCGGCGCTGGCGGAGATGAGCGTGATCATTGACGCCGACGGCGAAGACCGCTGGATCGAGCGCGATGGTTGGAGCGACTATCAGACCCGCACGCGTGAAGCGCTGATCGAGCGTATCCACCAGTTTGGCGTTGCTGGCCTCGGCGGCGCAGGCTTCCCCCCCGGCAGTAAACTGCGCGGTGGCGGAGATAAAATTAAAACGCTAATCATTAACGCCGCCGAGTGCGAGCCCTATATCACGGCGGATGACCGCCTGATGCAGGACTGCGCGGCGCAGATTGTCGAGGGTATCCGCATCCTCGCTCATATACTGCAGCCTGAAGAAGTGCTGATCGGCATTGAAGACAATAAGCCGCAGGCCATCTCAATGCTGCGGGCGGTGCTCTGCGACGCCCATGGCATTTCGCTGCGCGTGATCCCCACCAAATATCCCTCCGGTGGCGCCAAGCAGCTCACCCAAATTCTTACCGGCAAACAGGTACCGCACGGCGGTCGTTCATCGGACATTGGCGTGCTGATGCAGAACGTCGGTACGGCTTATGCGGTGAAACGCGCGGTGGTTGACGGTGAGCCGTTAACCGAGCGCGTGGTCACCCTCACCGGCGAAGCGGTAACCAGACCGGGCAATGTCTGGGCGCGTCTTGGCACGCCGGTGCGCCATCTATTGAACGATGCCGGCTTCTGCCCCAGCGCCGAGCCAATGGTGATCATGGGCGGCCCGCTGATGGGCTTTACCCTGCCGTGGCTCGACGTCCCGGTGGTGAAGATCACCAACTGTTTGCTGGCGCCTTCCGCCAGCGAGATGGGCGAACCGCAGGAAGAGAAAGGCTGCATTCGCTGCAGCGCCTGCGCTGACGCCTGCCCGGCCGATCTGCTGCCGCAGCAGCTGTACTGGTTCAGCAAAGGTCAGCAGCACGATAAAGCCACTGCCCATAATCTGGCGGACTGCATCGAGTGCGGCGCCTGCGCGTGGGTATGTCCAAGTAATATTCCGCTGGTGCAGTACTTCCGTCAGGAAAAGGCCGAGATCGCGGCGATTCGTCAGGAAGAGCAGCGCGCTGCGGAAGCCAAAGCCCGATTCGAGGCCCGACAGGCGCGCCTGGAGCGTGAGAAAGCCGCGCGCGCCGAGCGGCATAAAAAAGCCGCCGTTCAGCCTGCCGCCAAAGATCAGGAGGCGATTAGCGCCGCCCTGGCCCGTGTACGGGATAAACAGCGCGACGCCGCGCAGCCGATCGTGATCCAGGCCGGCGCCAAACCTGACAACAGCGAGGCGATTGCCGCCCGCGAAGCGCGTAAGGCTGAGGCCCGGGCGCGCAAAGCGCAGCAGCAGGCCGCGCCGGTGGACGCCCCGGCCGCCGAACCGGTCGACCCGCGCAAGGCGGCGGTGGAAGCCGCTATCGCCCGCGCCAAAGCGCGTAAAGCCGAACAGCAGGCCACACAACAGGATCTCGCGTCAGCCGCAGCCAATGACGACCCGCGCAAAGCGGCCGTCGCCGCGGG
>NZ_GL882869.1:81722-88595 GCF_000195655.1 Klebsiella sp. MS 92-3 | reverse complement strand
CCGCGCAAAGCGGCCGTCGCCGCGGCTATCGCCCGCGTTCAGGCGCGTAAAGCAACACAGCAGGCAGTTAACGAGGAATAAATGGTTTTCAGAATCGCAAGCTCCCCCTATACCCATAACCAGCGGCAGACCTCGCGTATTATGCTGCTGGTGCTGCTCGCCGCTGTGCCTGGCATTGTGGTCCAGACCTGGTTTTTCGGCTGGGGCACCGTACTGCAGATTGTCCTCGCCGCCCTGACGGCCTGGGCGACCGAAGCCGCTATTCTCAAACTGCGTAAACAGCCTGTTGCTGCCACGCTGAAAGATAATTCCGCCCTGCTCACCGGCCTGCTGCTGGCGGTGAGTATTCCGCCACTGGCCCCGTGGTGGATGGTGGTGCTCGGCACTGCCTTTGCCGTAGTCATTGCCAAGCAGTTGTACGGAGGCCTGGGCCATAACCCCTTCAACCCGGCAATGATCGGCTATGTCGTGCTGCTGATTTCGTTCCCGGTGCAGATGACCTCCTGGCTGCCTTCCTATGAGATAGCCGCCCATATCCCGGCATTCAGCGACGCGCTGCAGATGATCTTCACCGGTCATACCGCCGCCGGAGGCGACATGGCCAGTCTGCGGCTGGGTATCGACGGCGTCAGCCAGGCCACCCCGCTGGATACCTTTAAAACCTCCCTGCATGCCGGACATAGCGTTCAGCAGGTGCTGCAATTGCCGGTCTACGGCGGCGTGCTGGCAGGTCTGGGCTGGCAGTGGGTGAATATCGCCTGGCTGGCAGGCGGCCTTTTCCTGCTGTGGCAGAAGGCGATCCGCTGGCATATCCCGGTCAGCTTCCTTGTTAGCCTCGGCCTGTGCGCCACCCTCGGCTGGATTTTTTCGCCGCAGAGCCTGGCCTCACCGCAGATGCATTTGCTCTCCGGGGCGACCATGCTTGGCGCCTTCTTTATCCTGACCGATCCGGTGACGGCCTCAACAACCAACCGCGGCCGTCTGATCTTTGGCGCCCTCGCTGGCCTGCTGGTCTGGCTCATCCGCAGCTTCGGTGGTTATCCGGACGGCGTGGCGTTTGCCGTTCTGCTGGCGAATATTACCGTGCCGCTGATCGATTACTACACGCGCCCGCGCGTATATGGCCACCGTTGAGAGAGCAATGATGTTAAAAACGATGCGTAAACACGGCGTCACGCTGGCGCTGTTTGCCGCCGGTTCCACCGGGCTGACGGCGGCGATCAATGAGCTGACCAAAAGCACCATCGACCAGCAGGCGGCCCTGCAGCAAAAGGCGTTATTCGACCAGGTTTTACCTGCCGACCGCTATAATAACGATCTGCTTAAGAGCTGCTATCTGGTCAGCGCCCCGGCGCTGGGCAAAGGCCAGCATAAAGTGTGGATCGCCAAAAATAACGATCGACCGATCGGCGCGGGGATGGAAGCCACCGCGCCGGACGGCTACTCCGGAGCAATACAGCTGCTGGTTGCCGCCGATTTTAGCGGCACGGTCCTCGGCACCCGCGTAACTGAGCATCATGAAACGCCGGGCCTGGGGGATAAAATCGAACTTCGCCTGTCGGACTGGATTACCCATTTTGCCGGGAAAGTCATCCACGGCCAGGGCGATAGCCACTGGGCGGTCAAAAAGGATGGCGGCGATTTTGACCAGTTCACCGGCGCCACCATCACCCCCCGGGCGGTGGTCAATGCCGTTAAGCGCGCAGGCTTATATGCACAAACGCTGCCTGCGCAACTTCCTGAATTCACCGCCTGTGGAGAATAACCATGAGCGAAGTTAAAGACGTCATCGTCCAGGGCCTGTGGAAAAATAACTCCGCCCTGGTTCAGCTGTTAGGTATGTGTCCTCTGCTGGCGGTCACCTCGACCGCCACCAACGCCCTCGGGCTGGGTTTGGCCACCACCCTGGTGTTAACCCTGACCAACCTGACCATCTCCAGCCTGCGCCGCTGGACGCCGGCGGAGATCCGGATCCCCATCTACGTAATGATTATCGCCTCGGTGGTGAGCGTCGTGCAGATGCTGATCAACGCCTATGCCTTCGGCCTCTATCAGTCGCTGGGGATTTTCATCCCGCTTATCGTGACCAACTGCATCGTGGTCGGCCGCGCCGAAGCCTTTGCCGCCAAAAAAGGGCCGGCGCTGTCGGCGCTGGACGGTTTCTCGATCGGCATGGGCGCTACCTGCGCGATGTTTGTGCTGGGCTCCCTGCGCGAGATCCTTGGCAACGGCACCCTGTTTGACGGCGCCGACAGTCTGCTTGGCAGCTGGGCGAAGGTTCTGCGCATCGAGGTTTTCCACACCGACACCCCTTTCCTGCTGGCTATGCTGCCGCCAGGCGCCTTTATTGGCCTCGGCATGATGCTGGCGATTAAATACCTTATCGATGAACGTAGCAAACAGCGGAAGGCGCAAGCGGCCCGGGCCGTCTCTGTCGCCCCGTCCGACGTGACAGGGAAAGCATAATATGAACAAAGCCAAACGCCTGGCGATCCTCACCAGGCTGCGGGAAAACGATCCCCACCCCACTACCGAACTGCATTTCAGTTCGCCGTTCGAGTTGCTGATTGCCGTTCTGCTTTCTGCACAGGCCACCGATGTCAGCGTCAACAAAGCGACAGCCAAACTCTATCCGGTGGCCAATACGCCCGCAGCGATGCTGGCCCTGGGGGTGGATGGGGTAAAATCGTATATCAAGACTATCGGCCTGTTTAACAGCAAAGCGGAAAACGTCATCAAAACCTGCCGCATCCTGTTGGAGCAGCACAATGGTGAGGTGCCGGAAGACAGAGCAGCGCTGGAGGCGCTGCCCGGCGTGGGCCGTAAAACCGCCAACGTGGTGCTGAATACCGCCTTTGGCTGGCCGACCATCGCCGTGGACACGCACATCTTCCGCGTCTGCAATCGGACGCAGTTCGCCCCGGGCAAGAATGTTGAACAGGTGGAAGAGAAGCTTCTGAAGGTGGTCCCCGCCGAGTTTAAGGTCGACTGCCATCACTGGCTGATCCTGCATGGGCGTTATACCTGTATTGCCCGCAAGCCGCGCTGCGGCTCCTGCCTGATTGAAGATCTTTGCGAATACAAAGATAAAGTCTACGCCTGACTGTCTCGTCTCTATTGCGGTCATAGCTTAACTCTGGGTTATGGCCCGCATTCATCTATTTCACCGGCCATTAACACCACATAATCATCATGATTATGGATGATTATCCGGTTATATAACAAACAACTAGTTCATTCATTTTTTATCAGCGCAAAATTTCTATGCATTTGTGATCCAGATCATGCTCGCAACTTTATGTTGAATGAATGTTACTGGAATGGAAATAAATGTCAGGCAATACAACGGATGAGTAAAGATTGTCAGGATAATGACCCATGATTTTTTAAGATAATGGACCATATCACTATGATTACGCCAGATCAGTAGAATATATCGCCCTTTCCCGGCAAACCGGCGAACCCGAAAGATAAAAATACCAACGATATCGAAACGGTAAAATTTAACGCTGTATAACATCTATATGTCCGGAGCATTATACCACCCTGATTATGTGTAACAGATTATTACAAAAGCCTTGCCTGATGCGCCAGGATAGTGAACATTACTTGCCGTTTTCCCTCCAAGAATAACTATAAAGGCGGCGGTCCAACGAGATTGCGCCCCGAACACCCCCCAGTAAATATGGGATGTAAAAAAAGAGGTATATGTGTCTACTGCAAACAATAAACCAGCAGAAAGCGTGAGTCTGAACGCTTTCAAACAACCACGCGCGTTCTATCTCATTTTCTCGATCGAGTTGTGGGAGCGTTTTGGTTACTACGGCCTGCAAGGGATCATGGCCGTTTACCTGGTAAAACAGCTGGGTATGTCGGAAGCGGATTCCATTACTCTGTTCTCCTCCTTTAGCGCGCTGGTTTATGGCCTCGTCGCCATTGGCGGCTGGCTGGGTGATAAAGTGCTGGGTACCAAGCGTGTCATCATGCTGGGCGCTATCGTGCTGGCGATTGGCTATGCGCTTGTGGCCTGGTCCGGCCATGACGCCGCTATCGTCTATATGGGTATGGCGACCATCGCCGTCGGTAACGGCCTGTTTAAAGCCAACCCGTCCTCCCTGCTTTCTACCTGCTATGACAAAAACGACCCACGTCTGGACGGTGCATTTACCATGTACTACATGTCCATCAACATCGGTTCGTTCTTCTCTATGCTGGCAACCCCGTGGCTGGCCGCACGTTTTGGCTGGAGCGTAGCGTTTGCCCTCAGCGTGGTGGGGATGGTGATCACCATTATTAACTTCGCCTTCTGTCAGAAATGGGTTAAACAGTACGGCTCTAAACCGGACTTTGCCCCGGTACACATGGGTAAACTGCTGGCGACCATCGCTGGCGTGGTGGTGCTGGTCGCTATCGCCACCTGGCTGCTGCATAACCAGGGTATCGCACGTATGGTGCTGGGCGTCGTCGCACTGGGTATCGTCGTGATTTTCGCCAAAGAAACCATAGGCCTGAAAGGCGCTCCGCGTCGTAAAATGATCGTCGCTTTCCTGCTGATGGTAGAAGCGATTGTCTTCTTCGTGTTGTACAGCCAGATGCCGACCTCGCTGAACTTCTTCGCCATCCGTAACGTGGAGCACTCGATCCTCGGTCTCGCCTTTGAACCGGAACAGTATCAGGCGCTGAACCCGTTCTGGATCATGATTGGTAGCCCGATTCTGGCCGCCATCTACAACAAGATGGGCGACCGCCTGCCGATGCCGCACAAATTTGCTATCGGTATGGTACTGTGCTCTGGCGCATTCCTCGTCCTGCCTTTAGGGGCGAAGTTCGCCAGCGACGCCGGTATCGTCTCGGTCAACTGGCTGATTCTGAGCTACGCGCTACAGTCTATCGGTGAACTGATGATTTCCGGCCTCGGCCTGGCGATGGTCGCTCAGCTGGTTCCTCAGCGTCTGATGGGCTTCATCATGGGCAGCTGGTTCCTCACCACGGCAGGCGCGGCGATCATCGCCGGGAAAATCGCTAACCTGATGGCAGTCCCGGAGAATGTCACCGATCCGCTGGTGTCGCTGGAAGTGTACGGTCACGTATTCCTGCAGATTGGTATCGTCACCGCGGTTATCGCCGCCCTGATGCTGCTGACCGCGCCGAAACTGAATCGTATGACTCAGGACGACAGCGCGGACATTAAAGCACGCGAAACCGCGGCTGCCTGACGCCGCAGGGAAAACTAATTATTTTTAAGCCGCTAACGTTAGTTTAGCGGCTTTTTTTTTACCCCTGGCAGGACTAACATACAGAAAACTGCAGCCACGAGGAGTCACGCATGAAACTGTTCTACAAACCCGGCGCCTGTTCCCTTGCCTCGCATATTGCCCTGCGCGAAAGCGGTCTGGATTTTACCCTGCAGAGCGTGGATCTGGCCCAAAAACGGCTGGAAAACGGGGAAGACTATCTGCTGATCAACCCGAAAGGTCAGGTGCCGGCGCTGCTGCTGGATGATGATATCCTGCTCACTGAGGGCGTAGCCATCATGCAGTACATCGCAGACCAGGTGCCGGATCGTCATCTGCTGGCGCCGGTGGGCTCGATTGCGCGCTATCAGACTCTCGAATGGCTGAACTATGTGGCCACCGAGCTGCATAAAAGCTTTACCCCGCTGTTCCGCCCGGATACCCCGGAGGACTATAAGCCTGTCGCGCGGGGGCTGCTTGAGAAAAAGCTGCAATACGTTGATGCAGCGCTGGCAGACAAACAGTGGCTGACCGGCCATCGCTTCACCATTGCCGATGGTTATCTGTTTACGGTGCTGCGCTGGGCCTATGCTATAAAACTGGATATGGCTGCCTATGGTCATATCGGCAGCTGGATGACGCAGGTGGCAGCGCGTCCGGCGGTGGCGGCCGCACTGGCGGCTGAAGGCTTAAAATAAGGCCTGAACCTGCCCGGCGGACCGTCGGGCAGGCCCTGGGAGTTACAGCCGGGTGGCGCTGAAGCAGTGCTCCGGTACGGCGATGCGATCCTGCGCCGCTACTACCTGTAGTTCGTATTCCTGCATATTTTTGGTGGCGAGCATAATCTCGTACACCGCGGCGGTGACGTGTTCCAGCGCATCGCGCAGACTTGCCCCCTGCAGCAATTTAACCAACAGCAGACCGCTGGTCACATCGCCGACGCCCACCGGCTGACGCAGGCCGAAATCCACCAGCGGCCGACTAATATGCCAGGCTTCTTCGGCCGTCACCAGCAGCATCTCAAAACGATCCATACTCAGACCCGCACGGGCAAGATGCTTAACTAATACCACTTCCGGCCCCTGGGCAATCAGCTCCCGCGCGGCGGCCACTGCCTCGCTGACGCTGGCGACCGGATGACCGCACAGGATCTCCAGCTCAACCAGATTCGGCGCAATAATATCGCTGGCCGGCAGCGCATAGCGCACGTGGAACTCCGCCACGCCCGGCGCGACGATGCAGCCCTTCTCCGGGTGACCCATCACCGGATCGCAAAAATATTTCGCCGCCGGATTGGCCGCCTTAACCTGACGCACGATACCGAGGATATGCTCTCCCTGCTCAGCGGAGCCAAGATAGCCGCTCAGTACCGCATCGCAGGTCTGCAGCTTGTCGATATCGGCAATGCCCTGAACGATCTCCGTCAAATGCGAAGGCGGCATGACGCAGCCGGTCCATTTGCCGTACTGCGTATGGTTAGAGAACTGTACGGTATTCAGGGGCCAGACATTGGCGCCCAGACGGCGCATCGGAAATTCGGCGGCACTGTTGCCGGCATGGCCAAACACAACGTGAGACTGAATGGCGAGGATGTTCTTCATTTTCTTACCACAACCCTAAAAAGAAAAAGGGGGGGGGG
>NZ_GL882869.1:75665-81606 GCF_000195655.1 Klebsiella sp. MS 92-3 | reverse complement strand
CCCCCCCCCCCCCCCTGGCAGTATTTTTTTATTTCCAGCAGACCAGGCAGTAATTTTTCTTACCGCGACGCAGCAAGGTGTAGCGGCCAAACAGGCGATCGCTGTCACTGAATACATATTCCGGGTCGGCCTGTTTTTCGCCGTTGATGGTCACCGCGTTAGAGGCAACGGTTTTACGCGCCTGACCGCGGGACGGCTGCAGCTCGGAATCAACCAGCGCCTGCAGCAGATCGGCGCCTTTTTCCATTTCGATCATCGGCACGCCATCCTGGGCCAGCTGTTCGAAGTCTGCTTCGCTCAGGTCGCTCAGGTTACCGTTGAACAGGCTTTCGGTAATGCGCTTCGCCGCTTCCAGGCCTTCTTCGCCGTGAACAAGGCGCGTCACCTGCTCTGCCAGCACGTACTGGGCGCGCGGCGCTTTACCGCTGTTTTTGTCTTCTTCTTCCAGGGCATTGATCTCCGCAATGTCCATAAAGGTGAAGAATTTGAGGAAGCGATAGACATCAGCATCCGCGGTGTTAATCCAGAACTGGTAGAATTTGTACGGACTGGTTTTCTTCGGATCCAGCCACACGGCGCCGCCTTCGGTTTTACCGAATTTGGTGCCGTCCGCTTTGGTGATCAGCGGTACGGTCAGGCCAAACACCTGGTTCTGATGCAGACGACGGGTCAGATCGATGCCGGAGGTGATGTTGCCCCACTGGTCAGAGCCGCCGATCTGCAGCGCCACGCCGTGCAGCTTGTTCAGGCAGGCAAAGTCGTAACCCTGCAGCAGATTGTAAGAGAACTCGGTAAAGGAGATACCCTGATCGTCACGATTCAGACGCTGCTTCACCGCTTCTTTGTTGATCATCTGGTTAACAGAGAAGTGTTTACCGATATCGCGCAGGAAGGTCAGCACGTTCATGCTGCCAAACCAGTCATAGTTATTCGCCGCGATCGCCGAGTTGTCGCCGCAGTCAAAATCAAGGAACGGAGCCACCTGTTTGCGGATTTTATCCACCCACTCCTGCACGGTATCCTCGGTGTTTAGTTTACGCTCAGCGGCTTTGAAGCTTGGGTCGCCAATCAGACCGGTTGCGCCGCCCACCAGCGCCACAGGTTTATGACCTGCCTGCTGGAAGCGTTTCAGGCATAACAATGGAACAAGATGCCCCAAATGCAAGCTGTCAGCGGTAGGATCGAAGCCGCAATAGAGCGCGATCGGGCCTTGCGCCAGTCGCTCTGCTAACGCTTCCTCGTCCGTCACCTGGGCTACCAGCCCCCGCTCTTGCAATTGTTTAATCAAGTTACTGCTTGCCATCAAATTCTCCATGTATAAACGACTGCACCTCTGCCGGTACACGACTTTTCGCCAGATGCGAAAAGTACATAGAATAAAGCGCCGGCCCTTTCAGCGCCAGCGCTTCGATAACTAATTTCGGCGTTTACGGCGCCAGACGGTCTATTTTCCAGGCGCCGCTATCGCGCTGGTATAAAAAGCGATCGTGCAGACGGTGTTCTCCCCCCTGCCAGAACTCCATCTGCTCAATGCTGACGCGGAATCCGCCCCAGAAGCTCGGCAACGGCACTTCACCCTGCTGGAACTTCTGCTTCAGCTCGAGGAATTTGCTTTCGAGGATGCCGCGGGCTGAGATCCGGCTCGACTGCTTCGAGACCCAGGCGCCAATCTGGCTGTCGCGCGGACGGCTGTGGAAATATTTGACCACTTCCAGCGTCGACAGACGCTCCGCTTTGCCGATTACCATCACCTGGCGCTCCAGCATATGCCACGGGAAAAGCAGGCTGACCTGCGGGTTGTTTTCAATTTGATGCGCTTTACGGCTGCCAAGGTTGGTATAAAACACCAACCCTTTTTCGTCGTAGTGCTTCAGCAGCACAATGCGCTGGTAGGGCTGGCCGCGCTCATCGACGGTGGCGACCACCATGGCCGTTGGGTCGGCAAGTTTCGCATCGCAGGCCTGACGCAGCCAGCGTTCAAACAGCGGCAGGGGTTC
Organism: Klebsiella sp. MS 92-3; assembly: GCF_000195655.1. Lineage (NCBI taxonomy): Bacteria > Pseudomonadati > Pseudomonadota > Gammaproteobacteria > Enterobacterales > Enterobacteriaceae > Klebsiella > Klebsiella sp. MS 92-3. Next base: position 79,609 of record NZ_GL882869.1, on the reverse strand, counting down.
AGCAGGAAGATCGTGGCGACGCAAACCGCCACGGGTGTATTCACGGCGCAAATGCGCAATTTGCTGGAGTTCGTCGTTATCAGACATGGCCATTGAGGATGTAGTCATAAGGTGGCGTTATTGTGCGCCCCCCGGACAGAAATCTCAACGTTTGGCCGTCTGCAGCTGACAGTTATCAAGGACGATGCGGTCGCGCTTATAGACGGTGGCGGTATCGCCTTTTGACCAGAACACATAGACGCCGTCGGTGTAGCGCGCCCCGGAAGCCGACAGCCCCTCAGACAGGTTCAGTTGCTGATTATCATAGATAAAACTGACCTGCTGGCGTGCGTTATTGCGATGGACCGTCAATGGTTTCTGGTCGCATTGATACTCCAGCGTGTCCGTCTGCATCCGCTCGACAAACTGGTTGTAGTAGCTACAGCCCGCCAGCATAAAAGGTACAACTGCGATAAGAATTTTTTTCATTCGTTTGCCTTCGACTTTCCCGGTCACGGCGGGCACTCCGCCCTCCGCTTAACTTGTCCAGTTTACCGGTCGCATCGTATTTAAGATTTCAGTTAACTCCGATTCTGCGGCGGGTTAGCCGGAAAAATGGCGCCCAGCACCGAGGCTTCGCTGGCGCCGGTCACGGAGGGCAGATTGCCCGGCAGACCAGCCAGCGTTCGCCAGGCCAGCCAGGCAAAGGCCAGCGCTTCCATATCATCGCCGCTGATCCCCGCCTCATCGGTGGTGGAGACCTCGGTTCCCGGCAGCAGCGCCGCCAGGCGCGCCATTAACAAGGGGTTACGCGCGCCGCCGCCGCACACTAACAAACGCTCGCAGCCGCCGCTTAACAATACCTGCTCACTGATGGTGACGGCGGTCAATTCCGCAAGCGTAGCCTGAACATCCTCCCCGCGTAGCCCCGGATAGCGGGCCATATGCTGCTCCAGCCAGCCGTAATTGAAATATTCCCGACCGGTGCTTTTTGGCGCCGGCAAGGCAAACCACGGATCGCTCAGCATGTCCTGCAGCAGCGGCAGCAGCACTTTACCTTCGCTAGCCCATTGGGCGTCCTTGTCGTACGGTTTGCCCTTCTGGCGCCAGATCCAGGCGTCCAGCAACATATTTCCCGGCCCGGTATCATAGCCGCGCACCGGCTGCCCTGGCGCCAGCAGCGACACATTAGCGATCCCGCCGATATTGAGCACCATACGTCGCTCAACGGGGTGGGCCAGCAGCGCATGATGAAAAGCCGGCACCAGCGGCGCTCCCTGCCCGCCTAGCGCCATATCCCGGCGACGAAAATCCCCCACTACGGTTATCCCGGTGTGGGCGGCGATCTGGTTGTTGTCACCAATTTGCAGGGTATGCGGAGCCTCTCCCTGCGGTTCATGCCATACGGTCTGTCCATGGCAGCCGATGGCGATGACGTCGGTGGGTTTGAGACTTTCCTGGCGCATCAGCGCCAGTACGGCATCGGCAAACAGCCGTCCCAGACGGGTGTCCAGACGACCTAGCTGCGAAAGGGTCAGCGACTGCCCCTGGCAAATCGCCAGAATCTCTTCTTTTATCGCGTGTGGAATGGGCCAGGTGAGACTAGCCTGCTGCGCCACCATGTTTTCAGTAATGGTGGCCAAAACGACATCGATACCATCCAGGCTGGTACCAGACATAACGCCAATAAAGCGACCCGATCTCATACGTTTTCCTTCATTCCATGACCCTTGTATGCCCTTCACTCCATCATAAAGTGTCGGTTAATGCTATGTTGTACTAATACTTTTTAACAATAGAGCGACAAATCAGAGAACATCGTAAAGAACCGGCGTTTAGTTGAGGTTGAAGCACCAGTGTTTATTATTTTTTGTATAGTCCAGGGAGAACCTATGCCCGCCGACGACTAAATGCCATATAATTAACCGTATGGACGTTCAATTGAACACCTTCGGTGAACAGGAGATTCATAAATGATTTTACGTGTTTTGGCTGTATCGATGATTGGTTTTACGCTCGCAGGCTGCGTGAGCAGCAGCGGCCTGTCCGGCGACGTTTATTCCGCATCTGAAGCCAAACAGGTGCAGAGCGTGACTTACGGTACTATCGTGCATACGCGCGCCGTACAGATCCAGAGCGGCGACGATAGCAATGCCATCGGGGCCATTGGCGGTGCGGTACTGGGCGGGTTCCTTGGAAACACCATCGGCGGCGGTACCGGACGCTCTCTGGCTACGGCGGCAGGTGCGGTCGCGGGCGGCGTAGCCGGTCAGGGCGTTCAGGGCGCGATGAATAAAACGCAGGGCGTTGAACTGGAAATCCGTAAGGACGATGGCAATACCATTATGGTAGTGCAGAAACAGGGCAGCACTCCGTTCTCCGTTGGTCAGCGCGTGGCCATTGCCGGCAGCGGCAGCCAGGTCACCGTCTCTCCGCGATAATCTCCCTTACGATGCGGCCGGTTGCGCCGCATCGTATTTTTCAGCCACGTTTATTTCGCCGTAATAAATTCGTAGTAACCATCAGACATCTTTATTTTAATATTCCATGAATCATTGCGCCTGCGCAATATCTTATCTGCCCGCCCCTATTACCCTCAAGAACGTAAATTAGCCCTGGCGACTCATCGTCGCTGCCGTTGCCTTTTATGTGGAATATTGCCTATGCCCGAACATGTGCATCATATCGTTAAACGTCTAATCCTTTATATTTGCATTTGTTTACTGGCCGGGATTGGCATTTCCGGGATGACTGCGTTTTTTCATACCAGCTTCAGTAGTACTTCCTCAATATTATTTCCGCTGCTGACCAGTTTCCTGATGGTTTTTCATATTACCATTGCCTGTTTTATGGGCATGAAATACTGGAGCAGCAAGCGGCGTCTGTACCTTACTCCAGTCTCTTTCGGGTTTGCCTGCTCAGCGCTGCTGATGCTTGGCACGCTCAGCAGCTATCCGGACTGGCTTACCTGCAATCCGGCCCCGGTCGTTAATCAAAATGACGCCGTTATTTATTATTTCTTCCGCAATATAATGATGGCTGTGTTATTCATGTCATCTATTATTTTGTACTATTTTCGCCAGCGCATCATGCATTCGTGGAAAGCACACGTTCTTACATTTACAGCATGTATACTTTTTACGTTGACCATTATTGTTTTATCATGGCTATACTCCAGCCATTCGCCGTGGCTGAGCGTCAATTTTATCGACGATCTGAGCCATACCTTTACCCCGTTGTGGCAAAGTATTATCGGCTGGCTGCTGATGGCAGTTTGGTTCATCACGCTGATTTTATTAATTAGCTTGAGTAAACTGCGTAATATTTTTTGGTTCAGCGGCGCTTTTTTTTGCAGCGCTTATTTGTTCACGCTTTTCCAGCTGCTCTCCACCGCAGGGGAGCTGGATCAGACCTGGTACCAGGCGCGTTTTTTCGAAACGCTATGCACCTTGTTCCTGATTCTGGTGCTACTGGTTGACGTCTTTATCCTCTATCGCGAGTCTAACCACAAATATGTCCATTCGTATCAGAATTCGATCCGCGACCCGTTGACCCGCCTCTACAACCGCAGCTTTTTCTACGACACTCTTAACCAACAGCTGGCGAAGGTGAATGCCCAGCATCCGCTGTCGGTGCTCATCAGCGACCTCGACCATTTCAAACGCATCAACGATAGCTACGGCCATGTCGCCGGCGACAAAGTGATCCAGTTCGCCGCCTCGGTGCTGGAAAGCCATTCGCGGGTAGATGACGCCGCCGCACGCATCGGCGGTGAGGAATTTGCTCTGCTGCTGGTCAACACCGGTGAAAAAGAAGCGCAAGCGATCGCCGAGCGTATCCGCCTGGCGGTCAGTGCCGGGGAGAGCCATTTACCGGAGCGAATGACCATCAGCATGGGGGTGTATACCACCTACGACAATAGCGTGACAGCGGAAGCGTGCGTTCAGCGCGCGGACGAAGCCATG
>NZ_GL882869.1:67530-75553 GCF_000195655.1 Klebsiella sp. MS 92-3 | reverse complement strand
AAAAAAAGCCCCGGATTAGCCCGGGCCGCAAAGAATTAATCTTTAGCCTGGAGATCGAGGATATTTTGTTCAAGTTTACGGATTAAGTGGAGCAAGGTTTCCACTTCCTGCTTCGAGACCCCTGAGAGGATTTCATCACGGGTCTTACCTATCACCTCTTCCATCTCGTTGATCAGCGGTTCGGCTTTTTCCGTCAGCTTGATGCGTTTGGCCCGCCGATCGCTTGCGCAGGTCTGGCGAGAAATGAGCCCTTTCTCCTCCAGCTGATCGAGCGTACGCACCAGCGACGGCTGTTCAATACCGATAGCTTTCGCCAGCTGGATCTGCGACTGCTCAGGCGGCAGCTGGTGGATGTTATGCAGCGTGACCCAGTGGGTCTGCGTTAACTCCAGAGGTTTCAGGCGATGGTCGATTAGCGCGCGCCAAACGCGAACTAAACGTGCCAGATCAGAACCAAGTGGCGATTCCAATTTCATCTCCTTATAATTAGCTTGCTAAGTTATTATACTGATTTTAGAATAGTGTGCAGCATTTGAATTATCAAAACAAATGAATTACTTGATTCAACAAAAACCAAAACAATGATTTACACTGTTAAAGAGTAGCACGTCCTGAGGTTACCCCTGTAATGGCAAAGGATTTTTGCTTGTGAAACTGAGTCTTAACACATCCGGATTGCCGCTGCAGGACCTGGTGTTCGGCGCATCCGTCTATTTCCCTCCGCTGTTCAAAGCCGTCTTGTTGGGTTTCTTTATCTGGTTGTTTTTACATCGCCAGCTGCGTGACTGGATGTATGCGGGCGACATCTGGCACCCGCTACTAATGGATCTCTCCCTGTTCGCGCTCTCGGTCTGTCTGGCCCTGGTATTACTCATTGCCTGGTGATCTCCCTGTTATGAAAAGATTAAAATATCTGTCAACGCTGCTGGTCGCGGCCGTCGCCCTGATTGCCGCATGGTTGTTATGGAATTTCTACACTCAGTCACCCTGGACCCGCGACGGCAAAGTGCGCGCCGAGCAGGTTGGGATCACCCCTCAGGTCTCCGGCAGTATTCTGCAGTTGAACGTAACCGATAACCAACGGGTCAAAGCCGGGGAAGTATTGTTTACCATCGACGACACCCCCTATCGCATCGCGGTGCTGAACGCCCAGGCGCAGCTGGCGAAAGCCCAGGCGGAGGTGGCGAAAGCGCAGGCGGAGCAAAGCAAGGCCGCCAGCGAAGCTCGCCGTCGCCGAAGCCTGTCGCAAAATGCCATCTCGGCTGAAGATCTTGAGAACGTCAATACCGCCCTGAATACCGCCACCACCACCCTGGCTGCCGCCAGAGCGGGGGTCGGCGTAACCGAAGCGGCGCTGAAACATGCGCAGTGGCAGCTCAGCCAGACGGTTGTCAAAGCGCCGGTGGATGGCTGGGTGACCAACCTTTCCACCCGCGTCGGTGATTACGCTACCACCGGCCATCCGGTCTTTGCCCTGGTGGACAGCCACTCGTTTTACGTGCTGGGCTACTTCGAAGAAACCAAACTGCGCCACATTCGCATCGGCGATCCGGCACAAATTATTCTCTATAGCAATCAGCAGACGCTAAAGGGCCATGTCGCCAGCATCGGCCGCGCGATTGTCGACCAGAGCGTGGAACAGGGAACCGGGCTGGTGGCCAACATCAAACCAAATATCCCCTGGGTTCGTCTCGCCCAACGCGTTCCGGTGCGAATTGCCTTTGATACGCTGCCGGCCGATGTCACCCTGGTCTCCGGTACCACCTGCACTGTCTCAATTGGCGGGCAGTAATGAACCTGCAGACCCTGTCGTGGCGCGCACTCCCCTGGGTTAAAGCCACCCGGCCGCAGTGGCGGTACGCATTGCGCAACGGCATCGCGATGTGTCTTGCGCTGAGTATCGCCTATGCGCTGGATCTTGATGAGCCCTACTGGGCGATGACGTCCGCGGCGGTGGTCAGCTTTCCCACCGTCGGCGGCGTGATCAGTAAAAGTTTTGGCCGCATCGCAGGCAGCCTGCTCGGCGCCTGCGCCGCCCTGCTGCTTGCCGGTCATACACTCAACGATCCCTGGCTGTTTCTGTTCAGTATCTCCGGCTGGCTGGCGCTCTGCACCTGGGCCTGCGCCCTGTTCACCAACAACGTCGCTTATGCCTTTCAGCTGGCGGGCTATACCTGCGCCATCATCGCCTTTCCGGTGATTAACATCAGCGACAGCTACGAGCTGTGGGTCATCGCCCAGTCGCGCGTCTGCGAAGTCATCGTCGGGATCCTCTGCGGCGGGCTAATGATGATGATCCTGCCAAGCACCTCCGACGGCAGCAACCTGCTGACGGCCCTGAAAACCATGCACGCCCGGCTGCTGGAGCACGCCAGCCTGCTGTGGGTGCCGGAGACGACGGATGCCATTCGCACCGCCCATGAGAGCGTGATTGGCCAGATCCTGACCATGAACCTGCTGCGTATCCAGGCCTTCTGGAGCCACTACCGTTTCCGTCGGCAGAATCCTCTGCTGAACTACCTCCTGCATCAGCAGCTCAGAATGACCAGCGTCATCTCCAGTCTGCGACGGATGCTGCTGAACTGGCCTGACGCGCCGGCGAATACTCGCCAGGTACTGGAGTCGCTGCTCGCCGAGCTCGCCACCCCTCATGCCGACAGCTATCACGTTGCGCGGATCCTGGCGCCGCTGGCGCCGCGGCAGGATGCCGATTACCGGCACATCGCTTTCTGGGCGCGATTGCGCTATTTCTGTCGCATTTACCTGGAGAGCAGCCGCTGGATCCGCCGCGTTGAAAATGCCTCGGCGATCGCCGAGTTCAATGTGCCCGCCGCCCCGCCATTAGCCCGCCATACCGATCAGGCGGAGGCGTTGCTCAACGGTGTCCGTACCTTTTGCGCGCTGGTGGCGATTGGCGCATGGGGGATCAGTACCCAGTGGACCAGCTGCGCGGCGGCCCTGACCCTGGCCTCCATCTGCTGCGTGCTCTACTCCGTATCCGCCTCGCCGTTTCGCTCGCTGACATTGCTGATGCAGACTCTGGTCCTGCTGTCGCTATTCAGTTTCGTGGTGAAGTTCGGCCTGATGGTGCAGGTAACCGACCTGTGGCAGTTTCTGCTGTTCCTGTTCCCGCTCCTGACCACCATGCAGTTACTCAAACTGCAGTGGCCCAAATACGCCGGCCTGTGGGGACAGCTTATCGTCTTTATGGGCTCGTTTATCGCCGTCACCAACCCGCCGGTGTACGATTATGCGGCCTTTTTCAATGATAATTTGAGCAAGATTGTCGGGGTAGGCTTTGCCTGGCTGGCCTTTGCGGTACTGAGTCCGGGCTCTGACGCCCGCAAAGGGCGACGCCATATCAGAGCGTTACGGCGTCACTTTGTCGATCAGCTTAGCCGTCATCCTCAGCACAGTGAGCATGAATTTGAATCGCTGGTCTATCACCACGTCAGTCAGCTCAGCCAGAGTAAGGATGCCCTGGCGCGCCGCTGGCTGTTGCGTTGGGGCGTCGTGCTGCTCAATTGCTCGCACGTCGTCTGGCAGCTTCGCGAATGGGAAACCCGCTCCGATCCTCTCGCCCAGGTGCGCGACCTGTGCATCAACCTGTTACGCGATGTGATGAGCGAGCGCGGCGTGCAGCAGCGCCCGCTGGCCTCCACCCTGCAGGAGCTGCAGCGGATCTGCGACGCCCTGAACCACCATCATCAGCCGGCGGCGCGGGAACTGGCCGCCGCGATTTGGCGACTGTACTGCGCCTTGTCGCAGCTGGAACAGGCCCCGGTGGCCGGCACAATTGGCGAAGGAACTACTTAATCACCCCGCAGGCAAACCGTTCGCCGCCGCCGCCCAGCGGCTGCGGACTGTCGGCCATGTTATCCCCGCCTACGTGGACCATCAGCGCTTTCCCTTTCACCTCCGCCAGCGTTTTCAGGCGCGGAGCAATAATCGGCTGGTCGGCTACGCCCGCATCGTTGACCACCAGCAGGGGCAGGTCGCCAAGATGCCCGGCCCCCAACGGCCCTTCGTGTTTGCCGGTATGCTGCGGATCGTAATGTCCGCCCGCCGCCCCGGCGGCCACGGCTTTACCTTCTTTCATCGCCGGCTGGCAGCTGCCTTCGGCATGAATATGAAACCCGTGCTTACCCGGCGGTAGCGCCCGCAAAGTGGGGGCGAACTCGAGTCCGCGGTCGGTTTCGGTGATTTTGACGCTGCCGATGGTCTGACCGACGCCCTGGGTGGTCACGAGATTAAGTTGCACATCTTCACTAACGGCCTGTGCGCCAGCGCAAAATGCGAGGGATAAGATCGCGAGAATACATCGTTGCATAACACCTCCGGATGGCTGTCTCCCTGTTAAGTGTAAACCAGGAACGCCTTTCCGGAGGGGAAATGCCCGTTACGGTACGTCGTACCCGAGCGCGGCTTTACGGATGCGGAACCACTGCTGACGGGTCATGCTGAGTTTTTCAGCCACAATCGCCGAGCGCACGCGCTCGATTTTGCCCGAGCCAATAATCGGCAGCGGCTGCGACGGCAGACGCAGCACCCAGGCATAAACTACCTGTTCGATGCTGTCGGCGTTAAGCTCGTGCGCCACCTGCGCCAGCTCATCGCGCAGCGCCTGGAAGCCCTCTTCGTTAAACAGGCGACCACCGCCAAGACAAGACCACGCCATCGGACGAATACGCAGTTGCTGCAGCTGATCGAGAGTACCGTCGAGCAGCAGCGGCTGATGCACCGGTGAAATTTCGACCTGGTTGGTGGCCAGGGTAAACGGCAGACGTGACTGCAGCAAGGTGAACTGGGCGGGGGTAAAGTTCGAGACGCCAAAATGGCGCACTTTACCGCTATGATGCAGCGCGAGAAAAGCTTCGGCTACCTCGTCGGCGTCCATCAGTGGGTCCGGCCGGTGGATCAGCAGCAAGTCGAGATGGTCCGTCGCCAGATTACGCAGCGATTGCTCGGCGCTGAGCACGATGTGATCGCGGTCGGTAATGTAGTGGCCAATGGTGTTCTCAGCGCGCGCCCGGGTGGCGATACCGCATTTGCTGACGATTTCCATCCGGCTACGCAGATGCGGCGCTCGCTTCAGCGCTTCGCCAAAGGCAGCCTCACACTCATAATCGCCATAGATATCGGCGTGATCGACGGTGGTTACGCCTAAATCGAGATGCTGCTCAATAAAGCTGACCAGCTCGCCAGGCGACATTTTCCAGTCCATCAGACGCCAGTAGCCCATCACAAAACGTGAAAATTCCGGCCCCTGGGGAGCCATAGCAATACGCTGAACCATAACCGCTTCCTCAATAAAAAAGTGCTCTGAGTATACGTAATTTTTGGCTTAAAACAGTGAGGGTTGCTGCGGTTCTTCCGCCGGCTCCGGCCTGTTCGCGCGTATTTTGCGCAGCAGCCGTTGGCGGCAAAGACGCAAAACCTCCTGTTTCTGCGCATCGCTCATCGTTTGCCAGTTAAAACGTTCCTCACGGCTGCGGAAACAGCCGCGACAGTAGCCGCGCTCATCGGTCTGACATATTCCCCGGCACGGGCTCTGCACCGGGAAAAATTCTAACTGCTCTGCCACCACACGCCTCCTGTCCCCTCGTCTCCTTTCATTGAAGACGTTTCCCCGCGCCGACGCAAATTTTGTTCACTACGTGCTGCGTCAGCTAACATTTTTCCGCCGACGCTTGCATTAGACCAATCGGTCTACTACAGTGTGCAGCATGAACAGACACAGCGATTGCGATACCCGAGAACATATCCTGGCCACCGGCGAGCAGCTTTGCATGCATCGCGGTTTTACCGGAATGGGCTTGAGCGAACTTCTGAAGACGGCGGAGGTGCCCAAGGGCTCCTTCTACCACTACTTTCGCTCTAAGGAAGCCTTCGGCGTCGCGCTGCTTGAACATCACTACACCGGATATCTGCAGCGCCTGGTCGACCACTTCGATCATGGCGACGGTAACTATCGCGATCGCCTGCTGGCCTACTATCAGCACACGCTGAATCAGTTCTGCCAGCAGGGGATTATTAGCGGGTGTCTTACTGTCAAGCTATCCGCGGAGGTTTGCGATCTGTCGGAAGATATGCGCGCCGCCATGGATCGCGGAGCCAGCCAGATTATCGCCCTGCTGGGCGACGCGCTGGAGAAAGGACGTCAGGAAGGCAGTCTCGCATTTGACGGCGCGGCCATGACCCTGTCGCAGGTGCTGTATTCCCTGTGGCTCGGGGCCAACCTGCAGGCCAAAATTACGCGTAGCGCAACGCCGCTGGAAAGCGCCCTTGCCCACGCCAAACAGATTATTGCGGCGCCTGCGGTATAACAGGCGTTTTTATTTCATCAGTTACTAGACGACCGGTCTACTCAGGAGTCACTATGTCGGAAGCAAAATTATTCAGCCCACTGAAAGTCGGTGCGGTCACCGTCCCTAATCGCGTATTTATGGCGCCGTTGACGCGTCTGCGCAGCATTGAGCCGGGCGATATCCCTACTCCGCTGATGGGCGAATACTACCGCCAGCGCGCCAGTTCCGGGCTGATCATCACCGAAGCGACGCAGATCTCCGCGCAGGCCAAAGGCTACGCCGGCGCGCCTGGGCTGCACAGCCCGGAGCAGATTGCCGCCTGGCAGAAAATTACCGCCGGCGTTCATGCCGAAAACGGTCATATCGCCGTCCAGCTGTGGCACACCGGGCGTATTTCCCATAGCAGCCTGCAGCCTGGCGGCGCCGCCCCGGTAGCGCCTTCCGCGCTGAGCGCGGGCACCCGTACCTCACTGCGTGACGAAAACGGCCACGCCATTCGCGTCGACACCTCAATGCCCCGCGCCCTGGAAACCGCAGAGATCCCAGGGATCGTCAACGATTTCCGTCAGGCGGTCGGCAATGCCCGTGACGCCGGCTTCGATCTGGTTGAGCTGCACTCAGCCCACGGCTATCTGCTGCACCAATTCCTCTCGCCATCGGCGAACCAGCGTACCGATCAGTACGGCGGCAGCGTGGAGAACCGTGCCCGTCTGGTGCTGGAAGTGGTTGACGCCGTGAGTCAAGAGTGGAGCGCCGAGCGCATTGGCATCCGCGTGTCGCCGATTGGCAGCTTCCAGAATGTGGATAATGGCCCGAACGAAGAAGAAGACGCGCTGTATCTGATTAGCGAGCTGGCGAAACGCGGTATCGCCTATCTGCACATGTCCGAGCCGGACTGGGCGGGCGGCAAACCTTACAGTGAAGCTTTCCGTCAGAAAGTCCGCGACCGCTTCCCGGGGGTGATCATTGGCGCTGGCGCTTACACAGTAGAAAAAGCCAACGATCTTATCAATAAAGGGCTGATTGATGCCGTGGCCTTTGGCCGCGATTACATCGCCAACCCGGATCTGGTGGCTCGCCTGCAGAAAAAAGCGCCGCTTAACCCGCAACGCCCGGAATCCTTCTACGGCGGCGGCGCGGAAGGCTACACCGATTACCCGACTCTGTAATCCCTCCATTGATAGCGGCGACGTATCGCCGCTATACTCAACGTTCTGATCTATCAAATAAACTGCATAGGGGACATTATGCGCTTACTCCACACCATGCTGCGCGTTGGCGACCTGCAACGTTCTATCGACTTCTATACCAACGTGTTGGGCATGAAGCTGCTGCGCACCAGCGAAAACCCGGAGTACAAGTACTCCCTCGCCTTTGTCGGCTACGGCGAAGAGAGCGAAACCGCGGTGATCGAACTGACCTACAACTGGGGCGTGGACAGCTATGAGCTGGGCACCGCCTACGGCCATATCGCGCTGAGCGTCGATAACGCCGCCGAAGCCTGCGAACGGATCCGTCAGAACGGGGGCAACGTCACCCGTGAAGCCGGGCCGGTAAAAGGCGGCACCACCGTCATCGCCTTCGTGGAAGATCCGGACGGTTACAAAATCGAGCTCATTGAAGAGAAAGATGCCGGCAAAGGTCTGGGCAACTAACGCTTCCCCACGCTGGCATATTTAATGCCATGGCTCGCCCGGGCGCTACGGCGCCCGTTG
>NZ_GL882869.1:66661-67405 GCF_000195655.1 Klebsiella sp. MS 92-3 | reverse complement strand
CCCGTTGTTTTCACCCCTGCCTGCTGCAAGCCGCGGCAAAATTTGCCATAATGCGCGCTACTTTTTTCCAGCTAAGAGAATCTGATGTCCGAGAACGCTCAACTGAATGGTCTGTGCGACCGTTTCCGCGGTTTTTATCCGGTGGTGATCGATGTTGAAACCGCAGGATTTAACGCCAAAACCGACGCCCTGCTGGAGATCGCCGCCATTACGTTGAAGATGGATGAGCACGGCTGGCTGATGCCCGATGAAACGCTGCATTTCCATGTTGAACCTTTCGAGGGCGCCAATCTGCAGCCCGAAGCGCTGGCTTTTAACGGGATTAACCCGCATGACCCGCAGCGCGGGGCCGTCAGCGAATACGATGCCCTGCATGCCATCTTCAAAATGGTGCGCAAAGGGATGAAAGAGAGCGACTGCAGCCGGGCAATCATGGTGGCGCACAATGCCACCTTTGACCACAGCTTCACCATGACCGCCGCCGAACGCGCGGGACTTAAACGCAACCCTTTCCATCCGTTTGTTACCTTCGACACCGCCGCGCTAAGCGGGCTGGCGCTGGGCCAGACGGTGCTGTCGAAAGCCTGTATTGCCGCGGGTATGCCGTTCGACGGCGCGCAGGCTCACTCCGCCCTGTATGATACCGAGCAGACGGCGCAGCTGTTTTGCGAGATCGTGAACCGCTGGAAGCGTCTGGGCGGCTGGCCGCTGCCCGTAGCCACCCCGGAGTGATAAAAAAAAAAA
>NZ_GL882869.1:64925-66528 GCF_000195655.1 Klebsiella sp. MS 92-3 | reverse complement strand
GACTTCCAGGAAGTCGCTTTTTTACTGATGGCGGGAATTACTCCGCTTTTGGCTCGTCGGTATGGTACTTTGCCGCCGTCTCTTTGATCAGCTGCTGCAGTTCACCGCGCTGGTACATTTCGATGACGATATCGCAGCCGCCCACCAGTTCACCGTCTACCCACAGCTGCGGGAAAGTCGGCCAGTTGGCGTATTTAGGCAGCTCGGCGCGGATATCCGGGTTCTGCAGGATATCAACGTAAGCAAAACGTTCGCCGCAGGCGGACAGCGCCTGAACGGCCTGGGCAGAGAAACCGCAGCTTGGCAGCTTCGGCGACCCTTTCATGTACAACAGGATCGGGTTTTCAGCGATTTGGCGTTGGATCTTTTCTAAAGTCGAGCTCATTGTCGTGCTTCCTTAAACTTCTTTCTACGGCAGTAACTTGTCATTGTAGCGTCCTGTAGGCAGGACGGATAATAACATTTTTTTCACTATTCATATTTTATCTTCTGTTGCGCGAAGTTGCCTTAAAAATATCATTTTGCGGTCACAGGCGGGCGCTCATTGCGCATTTTCTGTGCGAGGCGGTCAATGTCTGACGCGTTTTCTTGCAATCGTTAACCAATCGACATTTTTGATACAAAAGAATATTAACTTTCCGGCTTTTTATGCTTTAGAATCATTCCGGTTTGTCATTCATCGTCAGGCATTTGTACATGTCTGTAATTAATCAGGGGATTGCTCAGTGGCGCGGCTAAACAAAATCGCGATATCGCTCTGTGCATTACTGTTCACGTCTATCTCATTCACGCCACTGGCTCAGGCATCAGGGCATACGCACGCCTCCGCTTCGCCAAAAGCGTTGCCCGCGAAAAGTGGCTCAGAGCGCAAGAAAAAAGCAACCAGTCAAAAAACTAAAACCACCGCTAAAACCACCAGTAAAAAGTCCTCGCGCACCCGGCTCCCTACCCGCACTACCGCAGCAAGCCAAACCGCACTTCATCGTCAGGCCGCCGGCGCGACGAAAAAATGCGTGCTGCGTAAAGGTTATAAAAAGCAGTGCGCGAAAACGGTCGCCGCCAGCGCCGAGCCGACCCTGGCGCTAAACAGCGTCAAAAGCAAATGCGTGGTGCGCAAGGGCTATAAAAAACGCTGTAAGCCCGAGGCCAGCGAAGCGAATTTAACGATCGCCGACGCCCACAAGGTCCGGGTGCAAAAAGCGCAAAGTACCGCGATGAATAAACTGATGGGCCAGTTGGGTAAACCCTATCGCTGGGGCGGCACCTCGCCGCGCACCGGGTTTGACTGCAGCGGGCTGGTCTATTACGCCTATAAGGACCTGGTCAAGATCCACATCCCGCGTACGGCCAACGAAATGTACCACCTGCGCGATGCGCGTCCGGTGGATCGTGATGAACTGCAGAGCGGCGATTTAGTCTTCTTCCGCACCCGCGGACGGGGCGCTGCCGACCATGTCGGCGTCTACGTCGGCAACGGAAAATTCATTCAGTCGCCGCGCACAGGTCGTGATATTCAAATCACCTCCCTGAGCGAGGATTACTGGGTTCGCCATTATGTCGGCGCTCGTCGCGTCATGACGCCGAAAACCATTCGCTGATCCCC
>NZ_GL882869.1:54554-64820 GCF_000195655.1 Klebsiella sp. MS 92-3 | reverse complement strand
CCCCGCCCCCCCCCCCCCCCCCCCCCCGGGCCTCTCCTGCTCCATCTCCATCCCCACCCGCAAGGGATATTGCAGATTGCTCTCTTTGCCCGGCGTATCACGACGATAGCGGGTCGGTGACATGCCAAAGTGACGGTGAAAGGTCCGGCAGAAAGCGGCTTGTCCCTCGTATCCCAGGCACTGAGAAATACTCTGTATCGACGCCTGCGTCTGCGTTAAATAGATTGTCGCAATCGTCATCTTTCGTCGGCTGACGTAGCTCGCCAGCGTGCAGCCCGTTACCATGGCGAATTGTCGCTGGAAGTACCAGTGTGAGTAGCCGGACTTTTTCGCAATCGCGCTCACCGACAGGGTGTCGAAAATATGTGCTTCGATCCAGTCAACAATCCCCTGCACCACCGGGATCATTTTCGCGCTCACCACCTCATCTGTTTTTGCCATCGTCATCATCCTGGGGAAATTACTGCTGGCGGCTATATTTGTCATACAAATTAAAAAATAGACAATGAATTATTGGCATAGCGACGATTGCCTGAGCGCATATTTTTATTAATCGTTTGATATTAAAGTTTTATTTTTTGTTCAGCGCATTGCGTGACAGCGGCGAAGCAGAGTAGTTAATCGCCATGCGAGTTCGCAAATCCGCAGAGGGCATCTCCTTATACATGGTTGCAACAATTTTGGCGGCTTATTGCCCACTCCTGCAGAAAACGGTTAAGCCTTCACCACATGCACCGGAGATAATAGCCTTTATCGTTGTAAGGCTTTTCACTGCTTGCGGCAAATGTTAACATTCTCAATACAATAACACGCCCGGGACGCGACAGCGTCGGGCGGTCAGAACACGATTCAGGTGAAAACCTCATCCTGTCAATGTGAGATAAAACAAAAAGTTATAAGGAGAGTAGCAATGTCGTTTGAATTACCTGCATTACCATATGCAAAAGACGCCCTGGCGCCGCACATTTCCGCAGAAACCCTGGAATATCACTACGGTAAACACCACCAGGCGTATGTCACTAACCTCAACAACCTGATCAAAGGCACTGCGTTCGAAGGCAAATCCCTCGAAGAGATCGTCCGCACGTCTGAAGGCGGCGTATTCAACAACGCAGCGCAGGTCTGGAACCACACCTTCTACTGGAACTGCCTGGCGCCTAACGCCGGCGGCGAACCGGAAGGCGAACTGGCGGCCGCAATCGCCAAATCTTTCGGCAGCTTCGCGGATTTTAAAGCCAAATTTACCGATGCCGCGGCGAAAAACTTCGGCGCTGGCTGGACCTGGCTGGTCAAAAATGCCGACGGCAGCCTGGCTATCGTCTCCACCAGCAACGCCGGCACCCCGCTGACCACCGACGCGAAGCCGCTGCTGACTGTTGACGTCTGGGAACACGCTTACTACATCGACTACCGCAACGCCCGTCCAAGCTATCTGGATCACTTCTGGGCGCTGGTTAACTGGAAGTTTGTTGCCGCTAACCTGGCCGCATAAACGACAAACCGCAGCTGGGTCCCCCCGGCTGCGGTTTTTTTAGCGCTTTCCCACCCGTTTATGACTGACTAGCAAAGGCCTCTTCCGGCTGCGCTCGTCCGCTAAACCAGACCAGCAGCAGCGCCAGACCGGCAATGATCGCGCCCATCACCGGCACAAAAGCGTATCCCAGTCCGCCAGAGATCACCGCCCCACCGGCGGCGGCGCCCAGCGCGTTGCCGAGGTTGAACGCGCCGATATTCACCGAAGAAGAGAGCCCCGGCGCCTCATGCGCTACGCGCATAACCCGCATCTGCAGCGGCGGAACCACCGCAAAGGTTGCTGCGCCCCAGACAATCATGCTGATGGCCGCCCCGGCCTGGGATTGCGCCAGCAGCGGGATCGCCAGCATGATCGCCATCAGCAGCAGCAGAAAGCCCTTCAGCGTGCCGGAGACCGACCGGTCAGCAAATTTGCCGCCCAGATAGTTGCCTAGCGAAAAACCGACGCCAATCAGCACCAGCATCGCGGTTATAAACAGCGATGAAGCGTGGGTCAGCGTATTGAGCACTGGCGAAATGTAGGTATACAGCGTAAACATCGCCCCGGCGCCCAGCACGGTGGTCAGCAACGCGGAGAGCACCTGCGGGCGCAGCAGGACAGAAAGCTCTTTTTTGACATCAGGACGTTCCCCCGCGCTGCCCTTCGGCAGGGAGAACCACAGGCTAACCATCGCCAGCAGGCCTAATCCCGCAGTAGCAAGGAAGGACATCCGCCAACCGATGGTTTCGCCAAGCCAGGTGGCCGCCGGCACGCCGCCAATGTTGGCGATGGTCAGGCCCATAAACATAGTGGCTACCGCGCTGGCCTGCTTATGCTTTGGCACGACGCTGGCCGCCACCACCGATCCCAGGCCGAAAAAAGCGCCGTGGTTGAGGCTGGTAATAATGCGCGACAGCAGCAGCGTGGTGTAATCCGGCGCGATGGATGACAACAGGTTGCCGACGGTGAAGATCCCCATCAGAAAAATCAGCGCATTGCGCCGTGCGCGATGCGACAACAGCAGCGTCATCAGCGGTGCGCCGACCATGACGCCGATGGCATACGCACTGATCAGCATTCCCGCTACCGGTATCGAGACGTCCACACCTTTCGCAATCACCGGCAGCAATCCCATCGGGGAGAACTCGGTGGTACCGATGCCAAAGGCGCCGATCGCCAGCGCAAGTAAAGGAAAGTTGATTTTCATTCAATGACTCCATCAGACCGTCAGAGAGGACGGCGTAACATCAGAAGTCAAAAGCATGACATCAATCACAAAAAAACAAAAGTGAACGAAATGACAAAAGATTTTTGCAGAATTGATAATAATGGCGGGATATGGGGAGGAAGCGGCCTCCTCCCTCAGCGAAACATTAGTGCAGTATGGCGGTCAGGCTGAAAGCGACAATCACGCCGAGAGCAATAATCGTGGTGATCAGCGAAAACTTTAAATTGGTATCCATCATTTTTCCCTCTTGTTATCCCCACACCAAAAGTGAGCTTGCTCATTTTTGCACAAAAAATCGCAAAAATCTTCCGGGATTTAGGGCGATGCACATTTTTGCTCTTCCACTTTGCCCCAAGATCGGACAAAATCCCACGCTAATTTAAAAGCGTATCGGCCATTGACCCCTTCCTGTCGTTCTGTGTCGTTTTCCCGACGTGATGCAATGTTGAAAATTGTATTCAGGGTGTGTGTAGGCAAACGTTTACGTATCGATGATCAGGCGATCAGGTCAAGGCATGGAGTGAGATGTAATGGCAACTATTAAAGATGTAGCGAAACGCGCAAACGTTTCCACTACAACTGTGTCACATGTAATTAACAAAACCCGTTTCGTTGCCGAAGAGACGCGTAATGCGGTATGGGCGGCGATCAAAGAGCTGCACTACTCGCCGAGCGCCGTGGCGCGCAGCCTGAAAGTCAATCACACCAAATCGATTGGCCTGCTGGCGACCAGTAGCGAAGCCGCCTATTTCGCTGAAATTATTGAGTCCGTTGAAAAGAGCTGCTTCCAGAAGGGCTATACTCTGATCCTCGGTAACGCGTGGAACGATCTGGAAAAACAGCGCGCCTATCTGTCGATGATGGCGCAAAAGCGCGTAGACGGTCTGCTGGTGATGTGTTCCGAGTATCCGGATTCGGTATTGAGCATGCTGGAAGAGTACCGCCATATCCCGATGGTGGTGATGGACTGGGGCGAGGCGAAAGCCGACTTCACCGATGCGGTGATCGATAACGCCTTCCAGGGCGGCTATATCGCCGGACGCTACCTGATTGAACGCGGCCATCGCGAAATCGGCGTGATCCCGGGCCCGCTGGAGCGCAACACCGGCGCGGGGCGACTGGCCGGCTTCATGCAGGCGATGAAAGAGGCGCATATCAGCGTGCCGGAAAACTGGATTGTGCAGGGCGACTTCGAGCCGGAGTCCGGCTACCGCGCAATGCAGCAGATCCTAAACCAGCAGCACCGCCCGACGGCGGTCTTCTGCGGCGGCGATATCATGGCGATGGGCGCTATCTGCGCGGCGGATGAAATGGGACTGCGGGTGCCGCAGGACATTTCGCTGATCGGTTATGATAATGTGCGCAACGCCCGCTATTTCAGCCCGGCGTTAACCACCATTCATCAGCCGAAAGATTCCCTGGGCGAGGCCGCATTTAACATGCTGTTGGATCGTATCGTCAACAAGCGTGAAGAGTCGCAGTCTATCGAAGTGCACCCTCGTCTGGTTGAGCGCCGCTCGGTAGCGGATGGCCCGTTTGTCGATTATCGTCGTTAAGGCATCTGGCGGGCGCGGATCTCTCCGGCGCCCGCAGCCACTCCCGATTCAGCGTGTCGCTGTCCCCCAGATAGTCAAGCATCCAGTTCAGCGCCGGTGAGGCATCGTTCTGCTGCCACGTCAGGCAGCAGGCGGCATCCGGAAACGGATTTTCCAGCGCCAGCGCAGTCCACTCGCCGCGATCTATCCATGGACGGGCGAAATGGCTCGGCACCATGCCGACGCAGAGTCCTGCCGACAAACAGGTTGCTGATGATTCCCAGTCAGGGACGACTACCCTCTTCTGGTTATCCAGCAACCATGTTGTCCGTTTAGGCAACGAGCGCGAGGTATCCTCCCGCACCAGCGACGGCCAGTTACGCAGGACGTCGTCGCTCAGGGGTCCCTCCATCTTTGCCAGCGGATGATCGCTCGCCACCACGCAGTCCCAGCTCAGCATCCCCATATCGCGGAACGCATAGCGACCGCCGACCGGAATAGATCGCGTTGCGCCAATCGCCAGCTCAACGCGGCCGTCGGCCAGCGCATCCCATACGCCATTGAATACTTCCTGAAAGACGATCAGTTCGACGTCGGGAAAATGGCGATAGAAGTCGACGATCATCTGACGCATCCGCGCCGGTTTCACAATATCATCCACTGCGATCGACAACTGTCCGCGCCAGCCGTTCGCAATTTGCTGACACTGCTGGCGGGTGATCTGCATTTTTTTGATAACAGAGCGCCCTTCCTGTAAAAACCAGACCCCGGCGGGGGTCAACTCCACATCACGATGGCGACGCTCAAATAAGGGAACGGCGAGCCACTCTTCGAGCTGACGCACGGTATAGCTGACCGCGGAAGGCACCCGGTGAAGCTCCTGCGCGGCCGCGCTGAAGCTGCCGTTACGGGCGACGGCATCAACCACTTCCAGAGAGTATTCAGACCACATTTTCTGCCTGCAAAATTTTTGAATGCATGTGACAAATATTAGCGTTTCACAAGCCACAATGCACTCCCTACACTCTGCGGCATCGTACCTGTACACCAACTATGAGAACGTTATGTCACAACCCGGGAAAGGATTTTTAGTCTGGCTGGCCGGCCTGAGCGTGCTGGGCTTTCTGGCCACCGATATGTACCTGCCGGCGTTTGCCGCCATGCAGCAGGATCTCAACACCTCCGCCGCCTCCATTAGCGCCAGCCTGAGCCTGTTCCTCGCCGGCTTCGCGCTGGGCCAGCTGTTCTGGGGACCGCTGTCGGACCGCTATGGACGTAAACCGGTGCTGCTGAGCGGCCTGGCGATTTTCGCGGCCGGCTGTCTGGGGATGCTGTGGGTGCACAACGCCACCCTGATGCTGGCGCTGCGCTTTCTGCAGGCGATTGGCGTCTGTGCCGCGGCCGTTACCTGGCAGGCGATGGTCGCCGATTACTATCCTGCCCAGCGCACGAACCGCATCTTCGCCACCATTATGCCGCTGGTAGGACTGTCGCCGGCGCTGGCCCCGCTGCTGGGCAGCTGGCTGCTGGTGCACTTCGAGTGGCAAGCCATCTTCGCCACCCTGTTCGCCATCACTCTGCTGCTGATGCTGCCTGCCCTGCGCCTGAAGGCAGCCGCGAAGTCAGTAGTAGTGACGCAGCAAAAGATCACCTTTCTCGCGCTGCTGCGCTCCCGGGAATACAGCGGCAACGTCCTGATCTACGCCGCCTGTTCCGCCAGCTTCTTCGCCTGGCTTACCGGTTCACCTTTTATCCTGCATGAAATGGGCTATGGCCCAACCGCTATCGGCCTGAGCTATATTCCGCAGACCATCGCCTTTCTGGTGGGAGGCTATGGCTGTCGCGCGCTGCTGCAGAAATGGTCCGGTCAACAGATGCTGCCGTGGCTGCTGGTGATTTTTGCCGTCAGCGTAGCCGCCACCTGGCTGGTGGGCCTGCAAACCCATGCCTCGCTGGTGGCGTTAATGATCCCGTTCTGCATGATGGCGGTGGTCAACGGCGGGATCTACCCCATCGTGGTTGCTCAGGCGCTGAAGCCTTTTCCGCAGGCGACCGGCCGCGCGGCGGCGCTGCAAAATACCCTGCAGCTTGGCCTGTGCTTCCTGACCAGTCTGCTGGTATCCGCGCTGATCGCCACGCCGCTGCTGACCACCACCAGCGTAATGCTGGTTTCGATTGGCTTAGCCGGAATAGGCTATCGCCTGCAGCAGACGCCGGAGCTGACACCCCACTCTTCCCACGCGTAATGCCCGTCGCCAGGGCCCGGACCAGTCGTTAGCATGCTAAGAAATTTTTATTGAAAGCCAGTACTTAGCGTCCTATACTGGATCCGGGTTCACATAAATAGAAAATAGTTACAGATTAACGGATGCAGGATGCCTCCGTTTCACCATGGAAGGCCTTTCGGCAAGGGTTATCTCCCTTCCTCTGTTTACGTCGGATAGCGACTTCACGGATTATCCGTGAGATTTCTCACAAAGCCAAAAAAGCGTCTACGCTGTTTTAAGGTTCTGATCACTTGGGCGTGATGGAGAAGCTATGAGTTCATCGTGTATAGAAGAAGTAAGTGTACCAAATGATGACTGGTACCGGATTGCAGCTGAATTATTAGGCCGTGCGGGAATTGAAATCAATGGCTCCGCGCCGTCCGACCTGCGGGTTAAAAATCCTCTCTTTTTTAAACGGGTTTTGCAGGAAGGTTCGCTGGGTTTAGGCGAAAGCTATATGGACGGCTGGTGGGAATGCGAGCGTCTGGATATATTCTTCCACAAGGTGTTACGCGCCGGGTTGGAAAAGCAGCTCCCACACCATTTCAAAGACACACTCCGCATCGCAGGCGCTCGTCTGTTTAATCTACAAAGTAAAAAACGTGCCTGGATTGTCGGTAAAGAGCACTACGACCTCGGCAACGATCTCTTCAGCCGGATGCTTGATCCCTATATGCAGTATTCCTGCGGTTACTGGAAAGAGGCGCAGAGCCTCGAGGCCGCCCAGCAGGCTAAGCTGGATCTCATCTGCCGCAAACTGGAGCTGGAGCCAGGCATGCGGGTACTGGATATTGGCTGTGGATGGGGCGGTCTCGCCGAATATATGGCGCGAAATTATCAGGTCAGCGTCGTGGGTGTAACCATCTCCGCCGAGCAACAAAAAATGGCCCAGGCGCGCTGCGCCGATCTCGATGTAGAGATTCGTCTCCAGGATTATCGCGATCTGCACGACAGCTTTGACCGCATCGTCTCCGTTGGCATGTTTGAGCACGTGGGGCCGAAAAATTACGCTACCTACTTTGAGGTTGCCGACCGTAATTTGAAACCCAACGGCCGCTTTTTACTGCACACCATTGGTTCCAAGGTCACCGACCATAACGTTGACCCGTGGATCGATAAATATATCTTCCCGAACGGCTGCCTGCCTTCCGTGCGTCACATTGCCGAAGCCAGCGAGAAGCACTTTGTGATGGAAGACTGGCACAACTTCGGTGCCGATTATGACACGACCCTGATGGCCTGGTATGAGCGTTTCCTCGCCAGCTGGCCGGAAATTGCCGATAACTATTCTGAGCGTTTCAAACGCATGTTTACCTATTATCTGAACGCCTGCGCCGGCGCCTTCCGCGCCCGCGACATTCAGCTCTGGCAGGTGGTGTTCTCGCGCGGTATTGAACATGGACTGCGCGTCGCCCGTTAAATAACACTCCCCCGCTTATCGGCGGGGGATTTTATTTCAGGCTTCATTGACCTTAGCCGCCATCTCTTTCGCGGCCAGCACGCGTTCGACCGTATCGACAACCGCCTGGGTCTGCGGATCAATCTCAATATTGACGCGATCGCCCAGTTTTTTCGCTCCCAGGGTGGTCCGCTGCAGCGTCTCCGGAATAAGATGCACGCAGAAACGGGTCGCCGTCACCTCACCCACCGTCAGACTAATGCCGTCAATACCGATGAATCCTTTATAGAGGATGTATTTCATCAGCGTTGGATCCTGCACTTTAAACCAGATCTGACGGTTATTTTCGGAAGTCAGAATCTTCACGATTTCCGCGGTGGTCATAATGTGGCCGGACATTAAATGCCCGCCGATTTCATCACTAAATTTCGCCGCTCGCTCGACGTTCACTTCATCGCCGACCTGAATATCGCCAAGATTGGTAATCCGCAGCGTCTCTTTCATCAGATCGAAGCTGATGCGCGCGCCGTTGATTTCGGTCACCGTCAGGCAGCAGCCGTTGTTGGCTACCGAGGCGCCGGTTTCCAGCCCCTCCAGCATATGTGCCGGTAACTCAACCACGTGAGTGCGAAAATTGGGTTTATCATCAATGGAGACCACTTTCGCGGTTCCCTGAACAATACCAGTAAACATGTTTGGCTCCTGTTGAAAATCATGACGGTATCATTACCGCTTTCGCTATCGGGAACAATAACAGGAGGGCAAAGCGGTTGCCAGCGCGCTTCGTGCCTCGACTCTTTTTTCACTGGCTTAATAGCCAATCCTCGCTACAATAGACTGGAAATTCCTCATTTTTATCCCCTTGCTGCCAGTTACGGCGGCTTTTTTAGTCTCAAAATAACAACAATTCGAAGGTGTTCACGTGCAGAAGTATTTCGTTGAAGCGCGTCAGTTATTAGCTCTGGCTATACCCGTCATCCTTGCGCAGGTGGCGCAGACGGCGATGGGTTTTGTCGATACCGTAATGGCGGGTGGCTACAGCGCCACGGATATGGCCGCCGTGGCCATCGGGACCTCCATCTGGCTGCCGGCGATCCTCTTCGGCCACGGCCTTCTGCTGGCGCTGACCCCGGTGGTGGCGCAGCTTAACGGATCCGGGCGGCGAGAGCGTATCGCGCCGCAGGTGCGTCAGGGCTTCTGGCTGGCCGGCTTTGTCTCGGTGCTGATCATGGTCGTGCTGTGGAACGCCGGATACATCATCAGCTCCATGCATAACATCGATCCGCTGTTGGCAGAGAAGGCGGTTGGCTACCTGCGCGCGCTGCTGTGGGGCGCTCCGGGCTATCTGTTCTTCCAGGTCGCCCGTAACCAGTGTGAAGGGCTGGCAAAAACCAAGCCCGGGATGGTCATGGGCTTTATTGGATTACTGGTCAACATTCCGGTGAACTATATTTTTATCTATGGTCATTTCGGCATGCCCGAGCTGGGCGGCGTCGGCTGCGGTGTGGCGACGGCCTCCGTTTACTGGGTGATGTTCGCCAGCATGCTGTGGTGGGTGCGCCGGGCGCGTACGATGCGCGATATCCGCTGCGCCGAGCGCTTCAGCGGCCCTGATTTTGCCGTCCTGTTACGGCTGGTGCAGCTGGGGCTGCCCATTGCTCTGGCGCTGTTCTTTGAAGTCACTCTGTTTGCCGTCGTCGCGCTGCTGGTCTCCCCGCTCGGGATCATTGACGTCGCTGGTCACCAGATCGCGCTTAATTTCAGCTCGCTGATGTTCGTTCTGCCGCTGTCGCTGGCGGCGGCGGTCACCATTCGCGTCGGCTTCCGCCTTGGCCAGGGCTCAACGATCGATGCCCAGGTTTCGGCCCGCACCGGCGTGGGCGTGGGGGTCTGCCTGGCGGTATTTACCGCTATCTTTACCGTCCTGATGCGTAAGCAGATTGCGTTGCTGTATAACGATAATCCCGAGGTGGTGACGCTGGCCTCGCACCTGATGCTGCTGGCGGCTATCTATCAGATCTCCGACTCTATTCAGGTGATCGGCAGCGGCATTCTGCGCGGCTATAAAGATACGCGGTCTATCTTTTTTATTACCTTTACCGCGTACTGGGTGCTGGGTTTGCCAAGCGGCTATCTGCTGGCGCTGACCGATATGATTGTGCCCCGCATGGGACCTGCCGGTTTCTGGTGCGGATTTATCATCGGTCTGACCTCCGCCGCCATCATGATGATGCTGCGGATGCGTTTTCTGCAGCGCCAGCCTTCCAGCATCATCTTACAGCGCGCTGCGCGCTAACTTGTCTAAGCCCGCCGCTCCGGCGGGC
>NZ_GL882869.1:47989-54431 GCF_000195655.1 Klebsiella sp. MS 92-3 | reverse complement strand
GCCCTTTTTCGTTCTTCGCTATAACGGCGCGTTGTACATTCCGTTACTCCCTGACACCAAAGACTCACTGATAGCCTCCCGGCAGGCGCTTATAGTGTTGCCAACAGCCCCGCAGTGGGGTTACTCAAGAAACCAAGTCGAGGATTTCAGAATGAAAAAAGTATTAGCTCTGGTCGTTGCCGCTGCTATGGGTCTGTCATCAGTTGCTTTCGCTGCCGATGCGGCAAGCACCACCCCGAGTGCAGCAGCCAGCCATACTACCGTTCACCATAAGAAACATCACAAAGCGGCCGCGAAACCGGCAGCCGAGCAGAAAGCGCAGGCGGCGAAGAAACACCACAAAGCTGCTGCAAAACCGGCTGCTGAGCAAAAAGCCCAGGCGGCGAAGAAACACCATAAAGCCGCTGCTAAACCGGCAGTAGCGCAGAAAGCGCAGGCGGCGAAGAAACACCATAAAACGACGCACCACGCAGCTAAACCGGCGGTTAAACCGGCGGCATAATGGTCAGGGCGTTAAGGTGATAAACCGGCGCTGAACAGCGCCGGGTTTTTTTCAGGAGGACATCATGCTGCAACGCTATCGCTTCGAATTGCTGCTGTTACTGCTCATCGTCTGCGCGCTGTTTACCCTGCGCTTGATGTTTAAATAGCTGGCTGCTGAACCCATTTACGGGCCGGCGGCGTATAGTCGCGAAAACCGGCGATAATCTCGTCTGCCGAGGTAGCGAACGGCAGCATCTCCGCGTAGCGCGGGTGCATAAACCCTTCCCGTACCATGTTATCGACCATCGCCTGAAGCGGATCGTAATACCCCTTAATATTCAGGAACGCGCACGGTTTCTCATGGATCCCCAGCTGCGCCCAGGTCCATTGTTCGAAAATCTCCTCGAGCGTCCCCGCCCCGCCCGGCAGGGCAATAAAGCCACCCGCCAGCGCCGCCATTTTGGTTTTCCGCTCGTGCATATCCTCGACCACATGCAGCTCCGTCAAGCCGCGGTGGGCAATTTCCCGCTCCACCAGGCCGCGCGGCATCACGCCGATCACCACGCCACCGGCCTCCAGCGCCGCATCGGCGACCGCCCCCATCAGACCAACTTTGCCGCCGCCATAGACAAGCGCCAACCCCTGCTGCGCCAGCGTACGTCCAACCAGACGGGCGGGTTCGAGGTACAGCGGATGTTCGCCAGCTGAAGAACCGCAGAAAATACCAATCGATTTCATCTTCGTTATGACTCCTTCTCTTCTGGTGGCCGATAATTTAACACATCGGCAACCCTTCCGCGCAGGTTTGGACTGGCTGAAAAATAAGACCCGTGATGCTCGCTGGCGAAGAAATATCCTTGTGGTTCAGTAAAATATATCCGGAATGAGTAAAAGTTCCGCAATCGCATGCAATGTGCAAGAAAAGTGACGTTTACCTCTTGCCACATCCCCTCCCTGCCGCTAATATGCGTCCCCGTTGTCACCACAACATTGCGTTCGTAGCTCAGTTGGTTAGAGCACCACCTTGACATGGTGGGGGTCGTTGGTTCGAGTCCAATCGAACGCACCATAATGCGTTTATAGCTCAGTTGGTTAGAGCACCACCTTGACATGGTGGGGGTCGTTGGTTCGAGTCCAATTAAACGCACCATAATGCGTCTGTAGCTCAGTTGGTTAGAGCACCACCTTGACATGGTGGGGGTCGATGGTTCGAGTCCATTCAGACGCACCAATCATTTTTCCTTCTGTAATTCCTGAATTTTATCACCTGCTCCCCGTTGGTATTGCTGACATTAAAATGTTGTGTATTGGCAAAGCGTTTTCCTTGCATAGTCCATACTAGTCCACATGAGTGCTAAGGAAGCCAACCCTTTTAATGAGCATCAAAAATCGATCAACAGACCACGCCGTTTAATTTCTTAATGATAATCATTCCATTCATCATAAATATATGCATATGCAAATCGATATATCAGATACCCCACCAGGAATCCCATAACTGAAAGTAAACCCCAGAGAAATTTATATTCATTTACTGAGAAAAAAAGAACCAGCCAGCCAGCGCGATACCTGAAGCACCTAATCCCATCCCAGCCCCTCTGATAACACGGGAAAGCAGGATGAGTAATGTTCGTTTTATATTCATAATCCACCAAAGAAATATTCACATATTTTGTTAAATTCTGCTGGATTCTTATCACCGACCATACGCGCTGTTTCGAAAGGTTTTACAATATCCTCAACAAGAAAATACAGAAGATCCAGATCTCGCAGATTTTGCAGTTTATCATGCAGTACCGGATTTCTGCGCTTCAGATATCGGGACGTGTATATTGCTCTGGATGTTTCAGCACCAACGGATAATAATAATCCGGCAAGACTTCCTGCAAAAATGCGGACACTCCTCTTGAGGCGTTCCCCTCTTCCTCATCCCGCTCCGCGTCAGGTGCTGCGGCTTCGGTCCTGCCGCCATATGGGTTAACAGTTGCTGATTCAGCAGGCTGTCGATATTGCGCCCCCCGGTGAACAACCATCCGGTAGCGTGACTGCCCCAGCGGTTGCTTTACCAAACTGGTTGCATCGTTTATCAGCCTGTTCCTCATCGCTTCACTCCATCTTTTCTGGCGTTAAAATTCATCATTACGACCTCCATTCGTTACCCTTCGCCACCCACTGGCCGCGCTATCGCACCCGCCTGCTTTCGCGAACGCTACCGCCCGTCGCTGTCTCCCTACAGGAACCCAAAGCGCATTGGGTAAGGCAGAACGGTGATCTTTTATTTAACGCCCGGAATAACAGTCGCTCAGCAATAAATGTCCAAGGAAATCCCGTTCGTATCCGCGTACTGCCGGAGTACGTCCAGTTTTAATTCAGTGGCATCTCGGTTCAGATCGGGAGTAACTGCGTAATACTGACAAAGACGATAAGCAGAATAAAACAAATAAACTGACAATATTTTGTAAGACGAGAGATGGAGGCCGTCTGGACGCAGGGCGGAAGCGGTGGCTTCGTAACAACAATATTCCATACTGAAAACTATTCCCTGGTGTAAAAAAGCGAGCGCGCGGTACAACCGGGAGGAAACCATGCCACAGTAAAATAAAGAAAGTCCAGCCCCGACCGGGCCAGACTGACTTTTTAAGATTAACGCCCGAATTACATTGAGAATTTACATATAAATGACCTGAGCCATTGATCATCTAATAATATAGCGGACGGATCGCACACATCCAGAATAAGCTACGAAAACGCACCATGAAATACATTGCTGTCCTGATTTATATCAGTAAATCCCCCCCGACCGTATATCGTATAACAGCTCATATTATCCAGGCGATCCTGACAGGGATAATATTCCCCGACCATAAAGCGCAGCGGCAGCTTGCGCACCCACCGTCTGACAGACAAGTCCCGCATATTGCCTTCAGACAAGGCGATGACTGGCCTGCGCCATCGCCAGGGCGTCTTCCCCTGCCGGCAGCCGCGAAGGGGCATCAGCATCATGCACCATTCGCCAGACGGCCTGAGCGACATCCGTCGCCTGCGTCACGCTGGCGTTATCCTGCATGCTGTCGAAGATCTGCTGGCCGAGCGCCGCATAGCTCTCCGGGAGCTGCCCCATCGTCCGGCGGGCGTTTTCCCCGAACCGGGTCTGCGGGGCGCGTCCCGGGAGGATCAGCCCTACGCGGATATTAAAAGCAAGGAGCTCCAGCGCCAGCGACTCTGTGAAGGCATTCACCGCCGCCTTACTCGCGGTGTAGACAGCCAGCAGGGGCATCGGTTGCAGGGTGACCGCCGAGGTAATATTAACGATGGTCCCGCTTCGGCGCGCTCTGAACCGGGGGATCACCGCCTGGGTCATGGCAATCGTTCCCAGGGTATTGGTGGCAAACAGGTTGGCTATCGCCTCGCGCGGGGCGCCCTCCAGGGCATTAAGCATCCCCACCCCGGCGTTGTTAACCAGCACATCAATCTCTCCGACTTCGGCAATGGCCTCTGCGATACTCTGCGCCGAAGTGACGTCAAGACGTACCAGCCGCAGGCGGTCGCTGGCGGGTAACACACCTTCCTGCGGAGCGCGCATCGTGGCAATAACCTTCCAGCCTTGCTCGAGAAAATAACGCGCCGTCTCCAGGCCAAAACCCGATGAACAGCCGGTGATCATTATCGTTTGCATATCTCTGTCTCCGAATGGCTTCTTCCTTTTCATCATAGACAGGCCGTGCCGGACGATATAGGGTCAATAATCCATCATTCTTTAGCAGGAGTCCGGAAATGAGCGATCCGCTGGCGGAGGTCATCGCGATGTTAAATCTCAGAGCGGTGCTGACCAAAACCATCGAGGGGGCGGGAGACTGGCGAGTCCGGCGCTCGGATCAGGGGTTGTCATTTTATGGCGTCGTGCTGGAAGGCGGCTGTCGGCTGGAAATTGACCAGCATGAGCCGCAGATCCTGCGCGCCGGGGATTTTATTCTGATCCCGGCGGCGTACCGCTTCTCGCTAACCAGCCTGACCCCGCCCCCTTCACCGGCGCTGGAAACCATCCCGGTGCAACTGGCGGAGGGACACTTTCGGCTGGGCGCCCTCGACAAGCCTGCGCAGATGCAGGCGCTGATTGGCCACTGCGCTTCCGGTTCAACGAACGCCAGCCTGCTGGCCTCGCTGTTGCCAGCCTTTGTGGTGGTCCGCAATCAACCGCGGCTGGCCACCTTTGTCGGGCTGCTGAAAGAGGAAGCGCAGGCGGATCGCGCGGGCAAATCTTTCGTTCTGGCGCGGATGGTTGAGCTGCTTTTTATCGAGGCCATCCGTTCCTCCGGCACGCTCGCGACCCCCGGTCTGATGCGCGGGCTGAGCGACCCGCGGGTCGCCCAGGCAATCCGTCTGCTGCATCAGGCCCCCGCCAGACGCTGGACGGTCAACGCCCTGGCCGCCGACTGCGCGCTGTCTCGCTCGACGTTATTTGAACGCTTTACCGACCTGACCGGGATGACCCCGATGGGCTATCTGTTAGGCTGGCGAATGACCCTGGCCATGCAGTGGCTGAGCGAGACGGGCATCAGCATTGCGGATATCGCCGAGCGCATCGGCTATGGCTCGGCCAGCGCGTTCAGCGTAGCTTTTACCCGTTATACCGGGATATCGCCGGGCAAATATGCCCGCCAGCGGGCGGCACTAAATGTCTCCTGGCCAGCTCTGACTTAACCTGCCGCAATCTCCGTCTGCAGCCAGCGCTCAAACATCTGCAGCGCTGGCTCCCCCTCCCCGCCGCCGGGTTTGATCAAGCAGAAGCGCTTAGCCAGCGTCGGGGAGCCCGGCCACGGGGCAACCAGCGTTCCGGCGCTCAGCTCGCTTTCCACATACATCTTCGGCACCAGGGCCACACCCTGCTGGCTAAGTACCGCGGCGATCGCCATCTCATGCAGATCGTAGCGCGGCCCCTGGGCGGGGTTATCCAGCGCCAGACCGCACTCGCGGGCATAGTGCAGCCAGGCGTCCGGGTTTTGCCGCCGGTGAATGCGCGTTAGCCGGTTAAGCAGCCCCGGAAGATCGTCATCCGTCAGCAGCGCAGCATGGCAGACCGGCAGCAAATACTCCGCAAATAAAAACGTCACCTCCATTCCGGTCCACGCCGGGTGTTCAAAATGGATGGCGGCATCAAATCCGCTTCCCGGCAGAATGAAGGGATCGCTGCGGGCGGCGATATTGACCACGATATGCGGATGCTGCGCCGCAAAGCGCCCGAGCCGGGGAATTAACCAGCGGCTGGCGAAGGTGGGGAGCACGGCGATCTCCAGGCTGCGGCCATCGACGGGCATCCCGCTGACGTCATGGGTGTCCCGTTCCAGGCGAGCGAGGATCTCGCGGACCTGACGAGCATAGCGGGCGCCTGCCGGATTGAGCCGCACCCGGCTCCCCGTCCTGTCGAAGAGTTTACTGTCGAGGAGCGCTTCCAGACGGGCAATCTGCCGGCTGATGGCCCCTTCCGTTAACGCGAGCTCCGCCGCCGCGCGGGCAAAGTTGCCGTGACGAGCCGCGGCCTCAAAAGCCAGTAGCGCAGCGCTGCTGGGGATTTTACGACGCATAGCCAATGCTCCTTGTGCAGGCTCACCGAAAGTCAGTGACAGAATATCACTAATACTTGAATTAACATCGTTTTTCAGCGCCATTTTTAGCCGATAGGATGATGAAAACTCACTAAAGCGCCTTGTGCGCACATCATCTGTTCATCGAGGTCACTATGCTCTATGTCGTCGAATGCGCCTACACCGATCCCCAAAGCGAAGCGGCGTGGAATACCTTTTACAATCAGGAAAAACTACCGGCGCTGGTCTCTGTGCCCGGTTTCTACGCCTCCTAGCGCTTCCGCGCTCTCAGCGAGGGCTGCCCCTGCTACCTGGCGCTGCACGATATCCACGATGCTACCGTCATCGACAGCGACGCCTACCGCCGCAACGGCGGC
>NZ_GL882869.1:46679-47880 GCF_000195655.1 Klebsiella sp. MS 92-3 | reverse complement strand
CCGCGGGGGGGGCGGCCATTTTGCCCGCTGGCAATCGGCGATCGCCGACTGGCATCGCCACCTCTATCTAACGAATAATACGCTGCGGGAGGTTGCCCCGGATGAAGTGCTGCTGCTGGGCGATACCGCGGAGGACTTGCCCGTCGCTGCGCCGATACACCTGCAGCCAGGCGGCCTGGCGACCGAACAAACCCGGTATGCCGCCATCCTCCCACGAGACAACCTGCATCACCTGGCCACGACTGCCGCCGTCTTTATCTATCAGCCCATCACCGCCCGGTTACGCAACCCGGCGCAGCGCGCGTGAGGTCGCCATGTCACCTGCTCCCTTTTATACGTTGACCGCTGGCGACCTGACGGTGACTGCCGTGAGTGATGGTCTGATGTCAGCGCCGCTGTCCTTACTCTCGGGTATCTCGCGGGAGGAGGCGGAGCATCTGCAGCGGCATTCAGGATTAGCCTCGCCGGAGACCATTGCGATTGGCGCCTATCTGATCCGCGGTCGCGGGAATACGGTGCTGGTGGATACCGGCACCGGCGGAGCCAATGGCGTTGGCGGCGAACTTATCGCCAATCTGGCGCGGCTCGGCGTTGGTCCTGAGGAGATCGACGCCATCCTTCTCACCCACGCCCATCCGGACCATATCGGCGGCCTGCTGTCCGCCGCTGGTACGCCAGCGTATCCCAACGCCACGGTGTTCCTGCCTACGCGGGAAAGCGCTTACTGGCTGGCAACATCCACGTTCGACAACGCCAGCGATCGCGGTCGGCGCAACGTGCTGCTTGTTCGCCGTGTACTGGCGAACTGCGCGGCGCAAATCAGCGGGGTTGATGATGAGGAGGTGATCGCCGGGATCCGCCCGTGCCCTCTGCCCGGCCATACGCCCGGGCATACCGGGTATCGTCTCGAAGCGGGCGATACCTCGCTGCTGATCTGGGGGGATATCGTCCATTTCCCGTCCATTCAGTCTGCGCGGCCAGAAGCCTCGGTCGCCTTCGACGTCGATCCTGAACAGGCCCGGCGTACCAGGGAGATCCTGCTGCGCCAGGCCGCCAGCGAACGGTGGTTGATTGCCGGTATGCATCTTGGCCTGCCGGGATTCGCCAGAGTGGAGAACACCGCCTCAGGCTATTGTCTGCGCTCGGTGTAATCGTTGAGCAGAACAATGACCACAGTAAAACCCCCCCCGCGGCGGGGGGG
>NZ_GL882869.1:33770-46516 GCF_000195655.1 Klebsiella sp. MS 92-3 | reverse complement strand
GGGGAAAGGGGGCCGAGCCGTTAACCGCGGCTCTTCCAGCCTTTTTTACTTTTGCAGCTAGCTTTGGTGGCGACCCACGGGTGACGTAGCTGAGTCAACTGAAGATCCTGAGAGGCCGGGCTGGCCGACCAGCGTTTGTTGCACAGAGGCTTACGAGTTGCAATGACCATAAAAACGCTCCTGAAAAGTAATGAACCATTCCCTGGGTAGTTCCACAAGTTCAGAATTAGCGTATCACCGCGTAACGGAAGTTATTTCAATCTTTGTTTTAGAATGTAAATGGTCATCGCCCTCTGAAATAGCTTAAATTGATCCAAATCAATTTAAGTGCATTTATTTTTCGATGCCACCTATATTTTCAAGCGCTTACCTTCGCCAGCCGCCTGATTAAGACTTTTCCTATACCGCATAATACAACAGAATCAAGCGATATTATCAGATTTTTATTCTAGTTATGTATGGCTATGTGGTTATTTGTTTTGATTATTCTAACTGATAAAATTCACTTGGTCAGTCAGCAGCGGGCAGGTACTCTGCACCGGCAAGAAGAGGATTTGTCAGGGAGTGGTGGATGACTAAAGGCTATAAACTACTTGGCTATAAGTTAGCGGATAATATTTTCTACTGCCTGCATCATCGGGAAATTATCACGCTGCGCGGGACACGGACGCAAGTCCAGCTACGCAGCACCATGGCCTGTTTACTGGAGTACCTGCTGGCGCATGGCAGAGAACGTCTGGTCAGCGATGAAGAGTTAATGATTAACGTTTGGGAAAAAAATAATCTCCGCCCTTCCGCGCAGCGCCTATGGCAGGTTATTCAGAGCTTAAAGTCTCGCTTACACCAGGCTGGCGTGGAGAGCGCGTTAATCATCCGAGTTAAGTGCGCGGGGTATTATATTAATAACGTTTACGTAGCCGAAATTTATTCATACAAACCGCCGGGGATGATGAATTATATAAACACTTCGCCTGCTGATATGAATAAGCTTCTGGTACGCAGCTAATCCCCTCCCCGCGCCGTTTACATCGCCAGCAACAGGGTTTATTCGTTGAATATTTTAATTCACAGCAATAATATTTATTTTAATATCGGTATCGCCCAGTGTTTTCGGGATATTCAGAAAACAGCGCCCGAATTAAAGGTTATTCACTCCCTGCCCCTCAGCCATCTTCCAGAACTGTCCGGGCTGGATGTGATTATTTTGTCACTGGAAAACTATCATGATTACCTGGCTGCCGCTGAAATCGCTCAGCACTTTCAGGGCCTGGTCATCGGCTTTACGTCAGCCGGCAACGTAAGGCGCGGACGCTCCTTTTTCGCGGATACCCTACTGTGGGTCAGCCAGCGCGAAGCGGTACGTGAAGTGAGCCGCCTTCTGCGCTGCCTGGCCGAGCGCCGCTGGCCACTCGTGCCGCGTCACCAACGTCAGAGCGTTTCTTTCCGTCAACGAGCCCCGCTCAACCGCCTGGAGATGCGGATGATTGATGCCACCATGAAGGGTCAGTCGGTTCATCAAATGGCTGCTACGCTTGGGATTAATCGCAAGCGGGTCTATAACGGCCTGGAAAGGATTAAAGTGAATTTCCGCCTGGTCAGTCATAGCCATTTTCATCATTTCATGACCGACAGGCTCTCTTTTAGTCGCCTGTCTGCCGACCTCCGATGCCTGACCACAGCAGCTAATGCAACCCTGCCGCCGCGCGCAGCCTCACGACCGGCGGAAAATCATTCATATTATTTGAAAGAGTTTCGAAAATTGTTTTGATTTTAAGCCCCAGCAATCAAGCGTATTCTTTATCACATCAGGGCAACAGGCCCTTTATCAGACACCAAATTAAGGAATACACCATGAATTTCATCAAAACTTTCGTTGCTGTTTCTGCGCTGTCTCTGTTCTCTGCTGCCAGCTTTGCTCAGAGCGTCAGCGCCACTGCCTCCACGCTGGACCGCGCGGAAGCTAAAATTGCCGCCCAGGCCGCAGAACAGGGTGCATCCTATAAAATTACCAGCGCCCAGTTTAACAACCGTGTTCATATGACGGCTGAACTGAGCAAATAAACCCTTGCCCCTAAACGTTTCCTAAAGCACCGCCTGGACGGCGCTTTAGTTTTTCCCCCTGCCTGACATTTCCCGGCAGGTCCATGCGGCATTCGCCGGATCCCGGACAATACTGACTCTCAGCACAAAAAGAGCCTGATAGCAATAAATACCCGATTGGCTGGATTATCTGCGGCTTGTCGGCGTAAAGCGGAGAGGTCTGTCGCCGCGAATCAGTCGGAGGCCTTCCGCTGTCTGCAAAGCGGCGCCCATTTTGGCAAAATTTGCGTGGCGTGGTGAGGGTTTGCAGGGCCTCCGTGCCCTGGAAAGACTTTATTCGAAAAAGACGTCCGGATTTTCCGACAGCGAAACAAAGGATTTCGTGTTTTTATCCAGCGCCTGAATATCGCCGGTTTCGATGTCGTAGAACCAGCCATGCAGGCGCAGGGTATGGTCGCGCAGACCAACCGCCACCGAAGGATGGGTCTTGATGTTATTCAGTTGGGCGATAACGTTTTCCTGCACCATGCCGTTGACCTTATCGGTTTCGCTAGCCCAGGTTTTCTTTTCCACCACCGCTTTCGCGGCATCGGCATAGCGTAGCCAGTGAGACACCGCAGGCATCGGCTCAAGGCACTGACAGGTGGCGATCGCTTTCATCGCGCCGCAGTTGGAATGGCCGCAGATCACGATATCCGTCACGCCCAGCGCAACCACGGCATATTCGATGGTCGCGGAAACGCCGCCCGGCTCCGGCCCGAAAGACGGCACGATATTCCCGGCATTACGAATGACAAAGAGCTGTCCCGGCTCCTGCTGGGTAACCAGTTCCGGCACCAGACGGCTGTCAGAACAGGAGATGAAAAGCGCTTTGGGATTCTGGCTGGAGGCCAGGCTGCGGAAGAGTTCTTTACGCTGGGGGAAGATCTCTTTCTGGAAGTTGAGGAAGCCCTCAATGATATGTTGCATAGCAGTGTCTCTTCTCTGTAGTTATTACGGTATGACAAAGATCACAGTTATTCAGTTTACCATCGATGACAAGAATGGGAATCGTTATTCAAACAGTTGCGCAGAAAACGCGCGCCGCCAACGCCTGCTTCTCCCCGTCTAATACACACCTTTTTGACGTGCTTTCCTGAACCAGTTTGCTACTCTGTCTGCTCCAACCGTCCACACGTTACCGACCGCCTGCCTGCGGCGGACATAACAGGAGTCGCTATGTTCCTATCCAGCCTGATGGCCATTGCCGCGGTGCTGATCATGGGCGTGATCAGTCCCGGCCCAAGCTTTATCTTTGTTGCGCGCAATGCCGTCGCTCGCTCGCGTCTGCACGGTATGGTGACCGCCCTCGGTACCGGCGCCGGTGCGGCCATTTTCTCCATTATGGCGATGCTGGGCCTGCAGAAGGTGCTCACCGCGGTGCCGGAGCTGTTTATTGGTTTGAAGGTGGCGGGCGGGCTCTATCTGCTGTGGCTGGGCTATAAAATTTTTCGCGGGTCGGCGCAGCCGATGGACTTTTCCGCCAGCGGGATGGCCGGCAACCGCTCTTTGCTGAAGACCTTCCGCGACGGGCTGTATACTCAGCTCAGCAATCCCAAAACTGCGCTGGTGTTCGCCTCAATTTTTACCGCCCTGCTGCCGGCGCAGATCCCCACCGCCTTCTATTACATCGTGCCGCTGATGAGCTTTCTGATCGACGTCAGCTGGTATTCGCTGGTGGCGCTGGTGCTGTCTGCCGACCGCCCGCGCCGCGTCTACCTGCGGCTGAAGCGGCGGATCGACATCGCCACCGCGACGGTGCTGGGGGCGCTGGGCCTGCGGCTTATCGCCACCTCCCTCACCCGCTAGCGGGTTACACGGTATAGATGCGAATATCGTGCTGCTGAAAGGCAACGCGATATTCGCGACTGATATTCTCTTCCACCACCAGCACATCGATATCGCTGCTGGCGGCCACCACAAACCGCGCTGCGGCCGGAATTTTATCCGAAGTCAGACCAACAATAATCTCGCTGCACTGTTTAATGACCGCTTTCTTGAACTCGCAGTCGGCATAGTCAAAGCCGGTCAGGCCCGACTCTGGCGCCATCGCGCAGCCGCCGATAAACCCCTGGTCGAATAACATGCCCTGCACCTGAGCCACCGCCGCGGCGCCGACGCAACCGCCGCTCGCGCGCTGCACCTGGCCGCCAAGGATCACCACGTCATACAGCGGTTTTTTCACCAGTACCGCGGCGATCTCCGGGGAGTTCGTTACCACCGTCAGCGCCAGTTCGGCGGGCAGCGCCTCGGCCATCGCCAGATTGGTGGTCCCGGTATCAATAAAAATAGTGCCGCCGGGCTTCACCAGCCGGGCACACTGTTGCGCGATCCTGAGCTTTATCGCGCGGTTTTTATCTTTCCGCTGACTGTAATCCCCCGCTTCCGGCAGACTCAGCACCGCCCCGCCATACACCTTTTTACAGAATCCCTCGCGGCTGAGCTCATGCAGATCGCGGCGGATGGTATGCTCCGACACCTGAAGCCGCGCCGCCAGCTCCGCGCACACCACTCTGCCATTTTCCTGCAGGATCTGGCAAATCAACGCTTGTCGCTGTTGGGGAAAAGCAGCATAATCGAGCACGAAAACTCCTTAAATTATCAAAAACGAGCAACAGCAAGCATGATCGTCTGCGCTGCTTTGATTGTCAATGTTCCTGCCCGGAGGTTTACCATGAAAATTGCCCATTTCGCCCTGTGGACCCAACAGCTCGACGTCCAGGCCCGCTTCTGGGTGGACTTCTTTGCCGCCAGCATCAATGAAAAATACCTTAGCCAGACCAACCCCGGCTTTGCCTCCTATTTCGTTACTATCGACGATGAGGTGGTGATAGAGCTGATGACCAAGCCTGGCCTGCAGCAGGCCAGCGCGGATAATAACCATACCGGCTGGGCGCATCTGGCCCTCTCGGTGGGCGGGGCGGAACAGGTCGATGCCATCGCCCAACGCGCCGGGGCCGCCGGAATACTGATTTCGCCGCCGCGCACCACCGGCGACGGCTATTATGAGGCGGTGATCGCCGATCCCGATGGCAACCTGATCGAAATCGTCGCATAGTCAGCAGAACGCCAGTATTCAGGAGGCATCCATGGCACATTACCGGATTATCGACACCGCATCCTGGCCCCGCCGGGACCATTTCACTTTTTACCGCCAATTCGCCAACCCCAGCTTTAATCTCTGCGTGCCGATAGCGGCGCAGCGCCTGTACGAATGTGCGAAGGACCGTCGGGTCTCGTTTTTTCAGCTCGCGCTCTATGCCCTGCTGCGCGCGGCCAACGGGGTACCGCAGCTACGCCAGCGCGTGCGGAACGATGAGGTGATTGAATATGACAGTCTGGCAGTAATGACGCCGGTGATGACCGTCGGAGAGGGATTCCGTCAGGTGTGGTGCGACAATGCCCCCGAGTTCACCGCCTTCAGCGCCGCGGCCACGCCGAAGATTGTCGCGGCAAGAGAGACATACCCGGCGCCGCTCATCGTCGATGGCGAGCATTTTATCTGCGCCAGCTGTCTGCCATGGCTCCACTTCACCTCGATGACCCATGCGGAATATGCCGTCGGCGCGGCGGTCCCCGCGCTCACTTGGGGAAAATTGCAGAATGGCGTTATCCCGGTGGCCGGGCGGTTTAACCATGCCTTCGTCGATGGTCTCCACGCCAGCCGCTTTTATGCCCTTGTCGAAGAGGGATTTAATGACCCCGAGCGGCTCTGGTTGCCGCTAACCGAAACCGCACCCTCCCTGCTTCCCCCAGCGGCGAAGGAGCGTTAACGTCTGCCCGGAACTGACCGCCAGGGAGCCTTCCTCCCTGCACGGCGGTCGGTACGGGGCCACTATCATCGTTCCCTTTCAGCCGGCGAATACCGCGCAGGTGTGACGCCTGTTCAGAACCTCGCGATTGAAAAACTGGGTCGCAGACAGCATGCTGACCAACCATCATCAGACAGCGGAAAACACTGCTTCATAGCTATAGAATGGGATTATATTGCCGATCCTTTGCTAAGGATAATTAGTTATAAATCATAGCGTTTCAGTGTTAGACAGGGCGAAGTGCGCCTCTTATCTTTCGTCATGAATTGTAAATAACCACGCAATCATTTGATGAGGTAGCACTTTTGTCCAGATTACAACAAGGATTAAAAACCAGACAAACCCGCTTCGCCCTGGCGCTAAAAGTGGCCCTGCTCGGCGGCGTGGTAGCATTTTCTTCTGCTGTCTTTGCTGAGGGTCTCCTGAAAGAAGGTATCACCCCGGCCACTGACGCCAGCCAGATCCCGGCCAGCGCCAAACTGCGGAAAGACACGGTGGTGGCCGGGATCTCCGAGCCGCAGGGGATCTTTAACCCCTACTTTTTCGTCAACGGCTGGGATGAGAACGTGACTAACGTCATTTTTTCACGCCTGATCGACTGGGACAGCCAGGGCAAGCTGGTCCCGGGACTGGCGGAGAGCTGGACGGTCAGCCCGGATAACAAAGTCTATACCATCAAATTGCGCCCTGGCCTCACCTTTAGCGACGGCTCACCGCTGACGGCGGAAGATGTCGCCTTTACCCTGACGGTCCTGCTCGACCCCAGCTATGATGGCGATACCGACATCACCCTGGCCAATATCGCCGGCGGGACGGACTACAAAGCCGGCAAGGCTGACAGCGTCAGCGGCCTGAAGGTCATCGACCCGCTCACTCTGCAGGTGACCACCACGCAGCCAGGCGCCACCACGCTGGCCAAAATTGGCGGGCCTGTACTGTCGAAAGCCTGGTACGGCAAAGGGTATCAGCGGGGAAATCTCGACTATCTGCGCTCACTGCACGGCAAGCCGCTGGGCAACGGCCCTTACGTGTACGACAAATACATTCCCGGTCAGGAAATTCGCTTCCATGCCAATAGCCATTTTTACCGTGGGACGCCGCCAACGCCGCGCTTTATCTATCGCGTGACCAATCCGTCCACCAACTTCCAGCTGTTCCAGACCGGGGAGACCGACTACGACGCCTTTACCTCGCGCCCCGACGATATTGAGCAACTGAAGATGCTCGGCTTCGCCAATATTAATCTTTACGGCTCCAGCGACTACAGCCAGGTGGAATTCAACGTGCATCGCCCGGCGCTACAGGATAAGCGGGTGCGCCAGGCGCTGATTTACGGCCTGGATAGGCAGAAGCTGATCGACGTGGTCTATCAGGGATACGGCAAAGTCGCCATCGAACCGATCGCGCCGATCTCCTGGGCCTTTAACGCTGAAGGCGTCAACCCTTACCCTTACGATCCGGCCCAGGCCAAAAAGCTGCTGGATGAGGCCGGCTGGAAACCAGGCGCCGACGGTATCCGCGCCAAAGACGGCCAGCGCCTGGAGCTGACCCTGCTGGTGAGCAAGAAGGTGCTCAACGATGCGCTGATCCCCATCGCCAAGGAGAACTGGCGGCAGATCGGCGTGCTGCTGAAGCCGCAGGTGGTGGATTTCAACGCCCTGATGGCGCAGCGCAAAGCCGGAAATTACGATTTGGCCTCGTTCAGCACCAGCACCCTCAACGACCCGCACGACGGGGTATGGGATTTCTACAGCAGCGAAGCTAAAGAGTCCGGCTACCATAACGCGGAAGTCGATAAGCTGATTAACGCCGGCAACGCGGTGCTCGACATCGAACAGCGCAAGCCGATCTACCACCAGCTGTATAAAGTGCTGGCCGACGATCCGCCGGTGATCCTGCTCGGCTATCGCGAGATCCTTTCCGCCAGCAGCGCCCGCGTCAGCGGCTTTAAGCCGGATATCTACAACGGCCTGACCGGCAGCCTGCCGGATGTAAAAATCGTCAAATAAATCCCTGGCCGCCGGGTTAACCGGCGGCTGATGTGAGACCGTCATGAGAAATTTCATCCTGAGGCGCCTGCTGCAAACGCTGCCGATGCTGCTGCTGGCCTCCTTCATTATTTTTTTGCTGTTTGCCAAAACCCCTGGCGACTTTATCGATGGCAATATCACCCTGACCGCTGCCCGCGCCGCGGAGCTAAAGGCGATCTACGGCCTCGACCAGCCGCTGTTGACCCGCTACCTCCACTGGCTGGGACAGTTGCTGCGCGGTGATTTAGGCTTTTCGCTGCAGTATCAGATCCCGGTCAGCCAGTTGCTCAACCAGTACATCTGGAACTCTTTTCTGCTGGCCAGCGTCGCGCTGGTCTTTTACTGGGGCATCGGCCTGGCGGTGGGCGTGGTTTCTGCCCTGCGCCCTGGCTCCTGGTTTGATCATCTGGTGAGCGTCGCGGTGTTTGCCGCCATGTCGTTCCCCACCTTTTTCCTCTGCCTGCTGCTGATTAAATGGTTCGCCGTCGATCTCCACTGGCTGCCGGTAGGCGGGATGACCAATACCGGCAGCGACGAGAGCGGCTGGCAGTATGTGCTGCAGGTGGCTGCCCATCTGGCGCTGCCGGTGCTGGCGCTGGTGATGCTGCAGGCGGGCAGCCTGACGCGCTATGTGCGCGCCAGTATGCTCGACGTGGTGAAAATGGATTTTATCCGTACCGCCCGCGCCAAGGGGTTGCAGGAGCGCACGGTGATCCTCAAACATGCCCTGCGCAACGCCCTGCTGCCGATTATCACCCTGCTGGGCTTCGAGCTGCCGGGGCTGTTCTCCGGGGCGATCATTACCGAAAAGGTATTCAACTGGCCGGGGGCGGGCCACATTCATATCGACTCGCTGGCCGCCCGCGACTATCCGGTACTGATGGGGTTTACCCTGTTTCTGGCGGTGCTGACGATAGTCGGGAATCTGCTCGCCGACGTGCTGTACGCCTGGGCCGATCCGCGTATTCGGGTGAGGTCATAATGATCCTGTCTTACTTAGCTTCCCGTCGCCGCCAGCGGCAGGCGGCTATCCCGGCGCTGGCGCACATTACCCCCTCTCCCTGGCGCCAGGGGTGGCGACAGCTGCGCCGTAACCGGCTGGCCATGTTCTGCCTGCTCCTGCTGGCGGTGATGGCGGTGTGGTGCGTGCTGGGGCCCGTCTGGTCGCCGTGGAGTGATGATGCCACCGACGCCCTGAGCATCAACCAGCCGCCCGGGGCGGAACACTGGCTGGGGACCGATTTCCTCGGTCGCGATGTCTACACCCGCCTGCTGCTGGCCGGGCGCATCTCGCTGGTTATCGGCCTGCTGACCATGGTGATGTCGGTGTGCCTCGGCTACCTGCTCGGCGCCCTCTCGGGTTACGTCGGCGGGTTAACCGACAAACTGATCATGCGCGTGGCCGACCTGGTGATGACTATCCCTGGGTTACCGCTATTGATCGTCGCCGGGGCGATGCTTTCCGAGCTCGATTTTTCGCCGGACTCGCGCATTTATATGGTGGTGGTGATGCTCAGCCTGCTGGAGTGGCCCCGACTGGCGCGGCTGGTGCGCGGGCAATGTCTCTCCCTGCGCGAACGCGATTTTATGCTGGCCACCCAAGTGCTGGGCCTGTCGGCGCGTCGACGGCTGTTTGGCCACCTGCTGCCGAATACCATTCCGATTCTGGTGGTGATGGCGACCATGGCCGTCGCCAACGCCATTCTCAGTGAATCCGCGCTGAGCTATCTCGGCCTCGGCGTGGTGCCGCCGACGCCGTCGTGGGGC
Source organism: Klebsiella sp. MS 92-3 (assembly GCF_000195655.1). NCBI lineage: Bacteria > Pseudomonadati > Pseudomonadota > Gammaproteobacteria > Enterobacterales > Enterobacteriaceae > Klebsiella > Klebsiella sp. MS 92-3. Next base: position 36,828 of record NZ_GL882869.1, on the reverse strand, counting down.
AATATGATGGATGCCGCTAACAGCCTGATCGATTTCCAGCGCCGCCCCTGGCTGTGGATGCCGCCGGGCATCGCCATCTTTATCACCGTGATCGCCATCAATGTGCTGGGCGATGGCCTGCGCGACGCCATGGATCCCAATATGAAACCGAGGCTGAAATGACCACGCCGTTAGTCTCCTTTAATCATCTCTCCGTCTCTTTCGCCGGCGAACGCTCTCGCGTGCGCGCGGTGCAGGAGGTCTCTTTCACCATTCAGGCCGGGCAAACCGTTGGCGTGGTGGGTGAATCCGGCTGCGGCAAAAGCGTCACCGCCATGGCGCTGATGGGCCTCCTGCCGCCGCAGACGGCGCGCATCGACGGCGGCGAGATCCGCTTCGCGGACCGCGATCTGCTGCGGCTGAAAGCCAGACAGATGGCCGATCTGCGCGGTCACCAGCTGGCAATGATTTTTCAGGAACCGATGTCGGCCCTCAACCCGGTGTTGACCATCGGGGAGCAGCTGTGCGAACCGCCGATCCGCCACCTCGGCGCCACGCCGAAAGCCGCCTGGCATCAGGCCATCCAGCTGTTAAGCGAGGTCGGCCTGGCGCGCGGGGACAGCCTGATGACCCGCTATCCTCACCAGCTTTCCGGCGGCATGCTGCAGCGGGTGATGATCGCCATGGCGCTGAGCTGTCGGCCCAAACTGCTGATCGCCGACGAACCCACCACCGCGCTCGACGTGACCGTGCAGGCGCAGATCCTACGCCTGCTGCGGGATCGGGCGCGGGCCAGCCAGATGGCGATGATGCTGATTACCCACGACCTGGGGGTGATCGCGCAGATGGCCGAGCAGGTGGTGGTGATGTATGCCGGACGAATTGTGGAACAAGGCGCCACCGCGGAAGTGCTACGGCATCCACAGCATCCCTACACGCGGGGGCTGATCGCCTCCCGACCGGTGCCCGGTGAGCGGCGTCGGCGGCTGTACTCAATTCCCGGCCAGGTGCCGGATCTGGCCGCCCTGCCGGCGGGCTGCGCCTTTGCCGGGCGCTGCGAGCGGGCGACGGCGCGCTGCCGGGAGGCGATTCCGCCGCTGCTCGGCGACCGCCAACGTGCCGCCTGCTTTTATAGCGAATTTGCGGAGGTGAAAGCATGAGCGAACGCTATGTCATTGAAGTGGATGGATTGAAAAAATATTTTCCGCTACGCGACGGCCTGTTTGGTCAGCAGACCGGCGAGCTTCGCGCGGTGGACGGCGTCAGCTTTAATATCCGTCCGGGCACCATTTTTGGCCTGGTGGGCGAGTCCGGCAGCGGTAAAACCACCGTCGGCCGGACCCTGCTTGGCCTGTACGAGAAGAGCGCCGGCAGCGTGAAATTTCACGGTCAGGAGCTGGCCGACCTGACCGCGCCTGCCCTGCGCGCTATCCGGCCCAGGATGCAGCTGGTGTTTCAGGACCCCTATAGCTCGCTGAACCCGCGGCTGCGTATTGGCGACGCGATTGGCGAAGCCATGCTGGAGCACAAACTGTGCGCCCGCAATGAGCTATATGACCGGGTAATCGACGTGATGAAGATCTGCGGCCTGGCGCCGGAACACTATGCCCGCTTCCCGCATCAGTTTTCCGGCGGCCAGCGTCAGCGGATCGGTATTGCCCGGGCGCTGATCCTCAACCCGGATTTTATCGTCGCCGATGAACCCATCTCGGCCCTTGATGTGTCGATTCAGGCGCAGATCATCAATTTGTTTTCCGACCTGCGCGACAACCGCGGCGTCACGTTTCTGTTTATCTCCCACGACCTCGGGGTGGTGGAGCATTTATGTGACGATGTGGCGGTGATGTATCTCGGGCAACTGGTGGAAAGCGCCAGCCGCGATGCGCTGTTCAACCGCCCCCTCCATCCCTACACCCGCGCCCTGCTGGCTGCGGTGCCGACCCTCGACCCGCACAGCGAACCGCAGGCGCTGGTGCAAGGCGAGATCCCGGATCCGGCCAATCCCCCCGCCGGCTGCCGCTTTTCATCCCGCTGCTCGCTGGCCAGCGAACGTTGCCGCAGAGAGCCTCCGGCGCTGCGCGAGGTGGCCCCGGGCCATCGGGTCGCCTGTCATTGGGTCGCATCCTGAGCGCGGTCAATGGGGTTATTTATTTCTAAACAACCGACCGATTGTGCGCGGCAGCGCCAGGATTTACTATCCGCCCCGTCTTGTGAGACGCGCGATAAATGAAGCGGAACATCTTTGTACTCTTTTGCCCAATGGCTTCGGGCATTTTTTCTCCACGCCCGGGAGCGATCCTCCCGGCAAGATATTTAGCGGGGCGCGGTCGCCCGTCTGTCAAAACGCAGCAATGGAATTGCTCGTCCGCGTCCCGCTACCCTTTTCCCGCCGCTAATTAAATAAGGGCAAAAAAATAAGACAACATGAGATTGCCTGGGGTATAGCTTTATCTTATTTTTTAAGCGTGTACTCCCTGTTAAGGTATCAACATCATGCTTAAGCGTCGCACTCTCAAAACAGCACTGGCGGCGGTTATTTCTCTTGCCGTCATGGCCGCGCCAGCGTATGCCAACCCGGGTAATGGCAATGGCAACGGCGGTGGTAATCACGGGAACAGTGGTAACCATGGCAATAGCGGCAATCATGGTAACAACGGTAACAGTGGCGACCATGGCAATAAAGGGCAAAATAAAGGCCAGTCCACTGAAGATCACGGCAAACGGAAAAACTACGGCAAGCCCGACCACGTCGACAGCGATATTAGCTTCTCACGGGCGCGCTCCCTTGCCGTGAACTACGGTCTGGTCGGCTATCAGGCGCTGCCGCCGGGTATCGCCAAAAATGTCGCTCGCGGCAAACCGCTCCCTCCGGGGATCGCCAAAAAGACCCTGCCAGCTTCTATGATTAACGACCTGCCCTATTATCCGGGCTATGAATGGCGGGCGGTCGGCGATGATCTGGTGCGGGGGGCCCTGAGCACCGCGATCGTCACCGCCGTGATCAACGGTGTGTTTGACTAAATCATCTGCTTATTGAAAAACCCCCCCCCCCCCCGGGGCGTTTTTTTTTTTTTTTTTT
>NZ_GL882869.1:27055-33705 GCF_000195655.1 Klebsiella sp. MS 92-3 | reverse complement strand
AAAAAAAAAAACCCCCCCCCGGGGGGGGGGTTTTTTTGTGCCTGATGCCGGTGAGTGACGGCTCACCGGCATAACCAGTATGATAACGGTTCAACCAACCCGGGACCGACTATGGACAAAGACACAGTAGTAACGCTGTTGAAATACAAGCGCTGGATTGACCTTGCCACCTTACAGGCGATCCGCGCGATTGACGGAACGGTACATGGCGAAAAGCGTCACCTGACCATCAGGCTGATGAACCATATCCATGTCGTTGATATGATTTTCCGGGCGAACCTGCGCGGCAGGCCGCACGGCTACACCGCGCTGAATACCCCTGAGACGCCAACCGTTGATGAGCTGGAAACGGCCATGACCGCCTGTACGGACGAATACATTCAGTACGTCAGCGCCATGACCCCCGCCGATTTCCACGAACGTATCGCCTTCAAATTTGTCGACGGCGGCGACGGCAATATGACCGCGATGGAGATGCTGAACCATATGCTCTTTCACGGCGCCTATCACCGCGGCGCGGTGGGCTGGATGATTGGCGAATGCGGCGGCGTGCCGCCGAAAGAGGTGCTGACCGTTTTCCTGCGCGACCATCATTCCTGACCGAGCGAAACCATTCACCGTCGATTACGCGGAGAATCAGCAGGAGCTCTGCCTGATGTCGAGTATGGGTTTTCTGGTACAGGGCGCTAAGGTGGGTTCCGATCGTGGCGATAGATACGCCCAGATATAAGGCGTCATGCCCCGCACCAGCAGCTCCGCCACTGCGTTTTCGGCGGGCTTGACGTTAAAGAGCTCCATCAAGGCGCTGCCGGTGAGAAACGCCAGTTTCTGCAGCGCCGATTTCCACAAATCAGGATCCAGGGTGCTCATCAGCACCGTTTCCAGGATCTCGATATAAATCCGGTCTGTATCACTCGCCATACCGCCGCCTGTGAGTCACAGTTTCCGCTGCCGGGGCGGCGCATATGGCCGCCCTAATCAGCATAGTTCCGTCAGCGAAACAATAACAATCCCGGTTCGCTGAGCAGACCGGGAAAGGCGGTTGCCGGGAGCGTGACGCCACCGCGCTATCAAGGGGGTTCAGGATCCACTGTTGCGGGTTTGGATAGCGCCCCCCTTCCGGCATAACGTCAGCCAGATCGTCAGGGCGCACAGCAGGGTGACGACCGCCAGCCCGCTAAACAGTAGCGTATAAGCAGAGTCATAGCTCTCGCGCAGCACCCGGAGGGAAAAATCAGGCAAAAGCGCAGCCGCCTGCGGCATATTGCCGGCCCCCAGCCAGCCTGCGGCGCGGTGAATCACCTCGGGGGCATACCCGTGAACGCGACTCTGCAGGGTCAGGGTATTGCTTGCCGTTAATACCGCGGAGACGACCGCCAGGGCGATCCCCTCGCCGGCAACGCGTACGGTGTTGAACAGGCCTGCCGCCATACCGGCTTTGGCGACCGGCACAGCGGATATCGCCAGGCCATCCATCAGTCCCCAGGGAAGCGCCGCCCCCGCCCCACAGAGGATCAGCGCCAGCACAAGTTGCGGGAGGTGGTTACTGTGAAAAGCATCGCCCAGCAACAACAACCCGACGGAGGCCATCATCAGTCCCGCCGTGGACACCTGCCCCGGTGAAAACCAGCGGGTGAGCAGGGCCGCAACGGATGGGAAAACCAGCATCGGCGTGGTCAGCGCCATCAGATACAGTGCGCTCTGCGACTCACTCATCCCCTCTCCGCCCATAAAATGCAGTGGAACAATAATCAGCAGGACCACGTAGCAACAGCAGGTGGCGACAGGCAACAACAGTACGCCGACAAAACGCGGATGACGCAGCAGGGAGAGTTCCAGCACCGGGTTGTTCACCCTCCGGCAGCGTACGACAAACGCCACGAACAGCCCCCCCGACGCGATGAGCAAGGCCAGCGTGGTCAGGGATAAAAAACCGCGGGCCGGAATGACCATAAGCGATGCAGTAAACAGCATCAGGGCCAGCGTAAACAGGGTTAGGCCCAGGTTGTCGGGTGTCCGCGGCTCGCTTTTTTCTGCCGCTGGCAGATACGCCAGACCGATAAGCAGAACTATCGCCGAGAGCAGCGCAAACAGGGCGTATACGCCGCGCCAACCCACCGCGTCGATCATGAAGCCGATCAGCAGCGGACCGAACGCCAGGCCAACGCCGAACACCGTGCCGAGGATGCTGAATGCCCGGGTCCGCTGAGCGCCATCATACAGCTGGGCCAGCGCCGCACTGCCGCTGGCTAAAATCATCGCCGCGGCCAGGCCCTGCAGAGCCCTCAACACGCCTGACAGGAAGAGATTGTGCGTCAGGCAAAACAGCAGGCTGCTCAGGCAAAACAGCGCGGCGCCGGCGATAAAAATACGTTTTCTGTCGATGGCATCCGCCGTCACCCCTGCGGCCAGCAAAAAGCTGCCGAAAGTCAGCATAAAGCCATTGGTCAGCCACGACAGCGCAGCGGGAGAGCCGCCCAGCGACTGCTGTATCGCGGGGGTGGTCATGACGCCGCCGGTAAAACTTAACGGCAGCAGCAAGGCCGCCATAAAGACAGAAAGCGCGGCCAGGGCGCTGGCGTATCGGGAAGGTGTTCTGGCGGTGAGTAACATCGGGCGGCCCTCATCAGTCGGCAAGGAATGAATAAACTGTCGCCATCCTATTGCGGATGTTAATGCCGATAAATAGACTGAAAATATCTTCTTAAGAGACATAAGGTTTATAATCGATGGACAGCCTCACCTCGCTGACGTCCTTTGTCCGCACCGCCGAAACGCTAAGCTTTGTTCAGGCCGCCAGGCTGCTGGGCATATCTGCCTCGGCGGTGGGTAAGAATGTCGCCCGGCTTGAGCATAAACTGGGGGTCCGGCTGTTCAACCGCAGCACCAGAAACGTCAGCCTGACGGCGGAGGGGGCCGCATTTCTGACACGCTGCCAGAGTATCCTGGAGCAGATCCAGGAGGCCGAGTCAGAGCTGACCAGCAGTCTCTCACAGCCCACCGGCAAACTGAGGATTTCACTGCCCGTCATTGGCTACCGCCTGTTGCTCCCCGCCCTCACCGCCTTTAGCCGTCTTTATCCGCAGGTTGAACTGGATCTCGACTTTAGCGACCGGCTGGTCAATCTGATCGATGAGGGAGTTGATGTCGCTATCCGCAGCGGTGAATTAGCGGACTCCCGCTTGATCGCCAGAAAGCTGGGAGGCTTTCGTTTTGTGCTCTGCGCCAGTCCGGCCTATCTGGCGGAATACGGCGCCCCCGACTCGCCAGCGGAATTGGCGGCGCACAAGTGCATTTTTTTCCGCTTCCCCGCGACGGGGCTGATCCAGCCCTGGGAACTGCGCGGTATGCGACTGACGGGAGATTTCAGGTCCGCTGCCGTGATGACGGTCAATAACATTGAGGCCGCCATTCGCTTAAGCGCGGCGGGGATGGGCATCGCTTATGTGCCTGATTTTGTCGTGCGCGAGGCAATGGATGAGGGACAACTGCAGGAGGTGTTGCCCGGGTGTTGCATCAAGGATGGGCATTTCTCGGTCCTGTGGCCCGCCAGCCGCTATCTGTCACCGCGAATACGCTGTTTTATCGATTTTATGGCTGCGGCAGAGATACCCTTGTCACCCGCATCGGCACCCCCACCCCTTGTATCTAACAATTTGAGGTGATTAGCTACCCCCACTGAAGCAGAGTGTGCCGCCCCCTTCCCTTTAGGTCAGAAAAGTCTGCACCGCTGAATCCTGATCTGCAGCGTATGGCCCTCCGCTTCACCTTTCATACCAGCTCATCTGGGTGAACGGTTAGTGGGTTTGAGGTTTACTCAACCACTACAACGACTTTGCCAACCTGTCCATTTGCTTCCATATAGCGCTGTGCATCCGCAATATCCTCAAGCGGAAATGTTTTATCAATGACAGGTTTCAGTTTGCCGGAACGTAACCCTTCGGTGACGAAGGATTTTGCGCGTGCCATTTTTTCAGGGTCCGTCGTAATTTCAAACAGCTCATATCCACGCAGCGTGAGATGCTTACCGAGAATATCAAAGACAGGCACAAGAAGGTCGCGGCTGTCTAGCGCGCCGTACTGGAAGAACATCCCTTGCGGTGCCATCACCTGGGTCAGTTTTGCCACGTCCGGCCCACCGACAGGATCAAAAACAATATGGGCGCCCATGCCATCTGTCGCATGATTGATTTCCGCAACCATATCCTGCTCAGCGCTAGCGATAACAGTGGCGGCACCCGCTTTAAGAAGCATGTCTCTTTTTTCGGCAGTTCGGGTAAGCGCAATGGGTTTAGCACCCAGCATGTTAGCAATCTGTATGGCAGCCAGTCCTACGCTGCTTGATGCTGCGCGGATCACAACATTCTGCCCAGCCTGAAGGTTGCCATATTCAACCAGCGCGCCATATGCAGTGACATACATCATCCAACTTGCAGCGGCTTCCTCAAAGGAAAGATTTTCAGGATGCTTCACAACAGCGTGCACAGGTGCATTGACCAGTTCGCCGTACATGCCGTATTCATTAAACATAAACGAAGGGATTACGCTGACCAGATCGCCAGTGGTAAACGCCTCAACATTCTCACCTACGGCCTGCACAACGCCAGCCGCTTCATAACCAAGACGTGCCGGAAATTCCGGCTCAATAACATATTGGCCGTTGCGGTACATGATTTCTGCACGATTAAGACCGATAGCCTGCACGCGAATCTGAACTTCACCCGCTGCTGGTGCGGGCACCTCCATATCGACAATTTCCAAAACTTCCGGACCACCGGTGCGGTTAAAGGTAACAACTTTAGACATATTCAGCTCTCGTCAGTTATCAGCACATCTTTCGAATATTGTTGAAGACATGCCAGGTTTATTTACTGACAATCTACGCTGCTATAAACGTACCAAAAATAGCTGACAGGGAACTTCAGTATTAATTATCTGTTAACAATCCATTGGTTTCAGCGGTTCTGCATGGTCAGAACTTCACTGAACCAGTCGATAAAGACCCGTACTTTGGGCGAAAGGTAGTGCCTGTCCGGATACAGCACCGACACAGGCTTAGACACAGAAGGGTATTGCGTCAGAATCTCTTCAAGAGCGCCGGAAGCAATATGTGGAGCAAGGGCGTTAAAGGTGGCCTGGATTATGCCGAGGCCCGCCAGTCCACAGGAGAGCAGAATATCTGAATTATCAACCAGCATGCTGCCTACGGGACGCAACGAAACAATCTTCCCGTCCTTAGTAAATTTCCATTCCATCACATCACGACTGTGGTCGCTGAAAAAGTTTATTGCCCGATGCTGATCCAGATCCGCAAGTGTTTCCGGTCGTCCATATTGTTGCAAGTAAGACGGGGCTGCACAGGTGACCATCCTGATGTCACCAAGACGTCTGGAAATAAAACTCGAATCCTGAAGCTCACCCAGGCGGACAAGACAGTCCACACCTTCACTAATGAGATCGGTTTTTTTGTCCGATGAAACCAATATGACATCAATGTCAGGATACAGTGACTGGAAATGTTTGAGATTAGGGATCAGTATGGCGTGAGCCAGCGCCAGCGGGACATCAATCCTGAGCCGCCCCCGAGGTGGAAGGGTAGGTGAAAAGCTCGCCATCATGTCATTAACTTCAGACAATACAAGCCTGGCACGATGATAAAACGCCTCCCCTTCAGCCGTAACGCTCAACTTACGGGTAGTGCGATGGATGAGTTTTACGCCGAGGTCGTCCTCTATCTGCTGTATCGCTTTGCTCACGGTGGGACGATGAATCTGCAGAATGTCAGCGGCCCTTGTAAAGCTGCCCTGCTCAACAACCTGTACGAAAATATTAAGGTATTCAATCATGTTTGAATGCACGTGATCACCTGGCTTTAGTTAGGCTGTTCGTAGCTGGTATTGTAAAGTAAACAATTCCGATGGGCATCAAACTAAGGACTTGATGGCTTTCAAAATGTGCGCTCCTGGCTCGAAGCGGGCGTACTGGGTGAGTTTAAAGTCCGCTGTGAGCGAAGAGCGGATATTCAGACCGACTGATAGCTGATTTTGAGTTGCCAAAAAGAGCGCTCCTATTCAGTACAAAAAAGATGGTAATGTTTCATAAAATCTCTTAGACCTTGCAGGAATGGTTTTGAAATGAATGGATCTTGTTTGTGTGGAACAATTGAATTTGAACTTACTCATAAACCAGCAGTGTTTTATCGTTGTCATTGCTCGCTTTGCAGAAAGCAGAGCGGTGTGGGTTACAATCTCGCCACACTAGTCAAAGACAGTGAGTTTCGCTGGATTAAAGGGGAAAACTGCATTGCTTCATGGTCTAAGCCAACGGGGTACCGTACAGATTTTTGCAATGTATGTGGCTCAACTGTGCCTAACAGTCTGCGAGACGTACCTTATGTCTGGGTTCCTGTTGGTTTAATTGACGAACGTCTTGAAATGGAATGTGCAGGAGACTTCTGCACTGATGATGCAATGCCCTGGGATGAAACCCGCTCACCTAGTTGTCACGCTGGACCTGTCGAGTCGCTAGCCTCGCTTTTAAAGTACCTGAAACTCAATTCCTGAGCGTCAGCATTTGGCACAAAGCAGACGTTAAAACCTACAGCATCGGAAAGCTTCTGAATGCCGCGTCAGCGGCATGGAGGCGCCAGA
>NZ_GL882869.1:19757-27045 GCF_000195655.1 Klebsiella sp. MS 92-3 | reverse complement strand
TACCCGAAATCTGATTTATTCAACAAAGCCGTCTGTCGTTTCCACTAGTCCTCCTATGGCATATAACAGTGCGTTATACCGGTCCCGCAAGGTCGGCTTCCTTGCAAGCCAGATTACCTTGTAAGGTCAGAAAGTCCAATGACAGCTTTATGTACGAAGCAGTCATTGAGCTACTACGTATAAATGACCGCTCCTGGCCTACAGCAGACAAGCTTAGGATGCTGAAGGTCTGCTGAGAGCGATAAACGGAAATTCGAGACGGTATAGTCTCTAAAAGCTTCCCTGCCATAAAGTTGCCGAGATTCTCAGCGAATAGGTAAGTATCATCATACAGTGGTCAGATGTGCATCCGCAGTACATTTGCTCGCATGTTAACGTAGCAGTAGTACAACATCATTTAGAGACGAATCGCCTAACAGGTTTTAACACCTTAAAATTTCACTGCTGGTTAAACACATTATTAAATGATTTTTATCATTTAAATCATTGGGTTAATTTTAATTGTGATTTGCTTTTAACCCTCGCAATTTAGAAGTATTATTTTGAGATTAATCCACTTGCCCTGCCTTCATCACTGCTTGTAAATATGCGTGAAGAATGATTTTAAGGTTATATATCATGGAGTTATTGAATTTTTTGGCGGCGATTTTTGTCATTTACTTGTTGTTTTTTAGAAAGAAAAAACGTAAATCTCCAAAGTCTTATGCTTCAGACCCCGTGAAAGCACCGCCAAAAGAATGGCTCGCTGACATCAAGAAAAAAGAGGCGGTTGTGCGAAACGATGATAGTGAAGACGATAACCTTGCAACTTTTACATTGAGCGGTGGCCGGGGTGTTGAACTTCGGGTGACAACCAATCATTACCGCAACACCTCAAAGTCAGCAGGTGCACTAGCTCGATGGGTACTTCCGGGTGAGATGATAACTGTAGCTGGTGTAGCAATTAGCGGTGGCCACATTTACGTGGGGCAACGTATGAAGCCCTCCGGTCAGGAATCAGGCGGCTATTATGACGATGGAAGTGAGGCATCATTAATTGATGACACATGTAAGATAAAACCTACTTCTTATCTTTACGAGGACAGTTCATTAGGATACTGGCCCAGTTTTTCCTCTCTTTCCCCAGAAGCACGCGGTGCGTATGTCAGTTGGCTTGCCAGCGATAGGTCTGATCCATCGTGTCCTATCGGCTATGTTTTTATCTACCTCTACGGCCTGGAAAGAAAAGCGCTCGTAGATTCCACTGACCCAAAATTCCCTGATGCTGAGTTCCGTAATCTGTTCAATGAAGTCGCTCGGTTAAGATCGATATTCATTGAGAACCGCTCCTTCCGTGGATATTCGACCCAATTACTCGAAGCCATGTCTATTCTGCGCCCGAACATGGGCTTAGCCACTGAGCTCGATAGCAATTCAGGTTTCAGCAACAGCATGCAATTTAAGCTGGCTCTTGCAAAAACTGTACATGAAGGAGTTCCTGTATCAGCTGAACTGGCGTTGAACTGGGTAATAAACCACACCGAGTATTCGCTGCGTACCCCGGCTCGCCGCTGTGCTAAAGAGTTTGCTGCACTTTTCAAACGGCGTTACACCCTCAAATATGGTGAAGGGATGGTCGTTAAGGCGAATAAAACGCGCCTGAGGTTAGATTACACACCAGCAAGTCCTAGTTTGCGAGGTGTTCGACTTCCTGTTCCCGACCTGCCTGATCCAAGTGCGTTGAAGAGCCCTGTCCAGAAAATTATGGCTCTTGCCGATATATGTACAGATGAACTTGATGCTTATAGTCGCTACCTTGGTAGGAAAGGTACGTCAGTCAATGATACGGCTGCAATTATGCTGCTCCCTTCAGAGATAGTTAATGAAAGCGCAGAAAAAATATTAAGCTCATTCAAACGCTGGGCTGATGAGGCGATCCTCGTCAAGGAGGGGTTAGTCTCAGTTGCTGACTTTTGGGCACATATGAATGCCAGTTGCCCCAATAAGATCAATAAAAAAGAGGCCGATTTGATGCAGGCCTTTGCTCTGAAGATGGGTTACGGTCTGGCACCTGACCCGTATTATCACCATGTGAAGGCGGATGTTGATGGGACACTTGTTCTATTCCCTGCCGCCGAAGGTGGACGCTTCTCACCTTCTCCTGAATTTATCTCAGCCGTAATGACGCTCAGATTAGGGGCGATGGTCGCCTTGATTGACGATTCTCTTGATCAAGCTGAACAGAAAGTGCTTGAGAATGCCATCAACAACAATCCTGGCTTCACCGATGATGAAAAACGCTCTCTACATGCGTATTTAACGTGGCAACTTCATACCCCAGCCAATATGACAGGAATGAAAAGTAGGATTGAGTTGATGGGGGCCGCGGAAAAAGCTGCTGTGGGTAAGGTTATCGTTAGTGTTGCCTGTTCGGATGGGACAATAGCGCCTGCCGAAATCAAACAGCTTGAGAAGATTTATTCAAGTTTGGGGCTGGATCCCTCATCTGTCTCGAGCAATATCCATCAGCATTCCGCAACTGAACATGATCTCGTCTCGTCTGTACCAACTGATCAGCCAGCAGCAGGGTTCACACTGGATGCTAATGTACTTGCCCGCCACGAATCTGCCACGGATGATGTTCGTAAATTGCTGAACACAATTTTCACCGAAGAAGAACCGGAAGAGCCAGAAAGCGCTCCAGCCTCATCAACGGAGGCGGGGGGACTTGACTCCGCACATAGCCAGCTTTATCGCAGTTTGCTGGAGAAAGAACAGTGGTCCCGAAAAGAGGCGACAGAATTGTGCGGAAATTTGAATTTGATGCTCGGCGGTGCGCTTGAGGTGATCAATGACTGGTCCTATGCGGTGGTTGATGCTCCAGTACTGGACGATGCCGATGATGATATCTGGGTTGACCTGGAAATTGCCAAAGAATTAGAGGGATAGTGAATGTCTGTAACACGTATAAGAGTGAAAGAACGCGACGCTATTATTCAGTCACTTAAGTCAGGTGTAACGCCAAGGATAGGCATTCAGCATATCCAGGTTGGCCGCGTGAATGAGATCACCGCTCTCCATCAGGATATTGAGAGGATTGCTGACGGTGGTGCAAGCTTCAGACTTATCATCGGTGAATATGGTTCTGGTAAAACGTTCTTTCTGAGTGTTGTGCGCTCTATTGCGCTGGAGAAGAAGTTGGTGTCAGTCAGTGCTGACCTTTCTCCTGACAGACGTATTCACTCATCGGGAGGTCAGGCTCGTAATCTTTATTCTGAGCTCATGAAAAACATGTCCACCAGAAACAAGCCGGATGGTAATGCGTTACTTAGCGTTGTTGAAAGGTTCGTTACGGAGGCAAGGAAGGAAGCTGACACGGACGGCTCCGAGGTTTCATCAGTTATTCATAAACGCCTGGCAGCACTATCAGATATGGTCGGTGGATATGACTTTGCGAAGGTCATTGATGCATTCTGGCGGGGGCATGAGCAGGATAACGAAACGCTAAAATCCAATGCCATTCGCTGGTTGCGTGGAGAGTACACTACTAAAACTGATGCCCGTCACGATCTCGACGTTCGGACTATTATCTCAGACGCATCATTCTATGATTCTTTGAAGCTGATGAGCCTTTTTGTCCGCCAGGCAGGCTATGCCGGTCTTTTGGTCAGCCTCGACGAAATGGTGAACCTCTTGAAGCTGAATAATACGCAAGCAAGAACAGCGAACTACGAACAGATTTTGCGGATCCTGAATGACTGCCTGCAAGGCTCAGCCGAGAACATTGGTTTTATCCTCGGGGGTACGCCAGAGTTTCTTTTCGATCCGCGTAAAGGTCTTTACAGCTATGAGGCGCTCCAGTCGCGTCTGGCGGAAAACCGGTTCGCGCAAAAAGCAGGAGTGATTGACTACTCATCCCCCACTTTGCATCTTGCCAGCCTCACCCCTGAGGAACTGTATATTTTGCTGAGAAATCTTCGTCATGTTTATGCCGGTGGAGATCCAGAGAATTATCTGGTACCAGATGAGGCACTGACTGGATTCCTGCATCACTGTAGTAAAACCATTGGAGACGCTTACTTCCGTACCCCCCGTAATACCATAAAAGGTTTCCTGGACATGCTGGCCGTGCTGGAACAAAACAGAACGATGAACTGGCAAACACTAATCGAGGGTGTGGCGATTGAAGAGGACCGGCCCAGCGATATGGATGACACCACTACGGAGGAAAGCGATGACGACGACGGACTGGCGAACTTCAAACTATGAGCAGTGCCTACGATAGCCTCGATCCCCGCGTCCGTAAGTGGGTTTACAAGCAGGGGTGGTCGACATTAAGGCCCTTGCAGGAGAGTTCTATCCCGGCAATTTTAGCCCGTGATCGAGACGTGCTAATCAGTGCAGGTACAGCAGCGGGTAAAACAGAGGCTTTCTTTCTTCCTGCCTGTTCGGCAGTTGCAGATCTCACGAATGGATTTGGCATCGTCTATATCAGTCCGTTGAAGGCATTGATTAACGATCAGTACCGTCGTCTTGGGAGCCTTGGAGATGCATTGGAAATGCCAGTGACTCCCTGGCACGGGGATGTACCACAAAGCAAAAAGAAGAAGGCTCGGACGAACCCTGCTGGCATTTTACTGATTACACCTGAGTCACTTGAGTCTTTGCTCATAAATTCAATGGGCTGGCTCAAACAGGCGTTTTCTTCAGTCGCATACATCGTTATTGATGAGTTTCATGCTTTTATTGGTTCAGAGCGTGGTGTACAGCTGCTTTCTCTGCTCAATAGAATTGACCATGTGCTAGGATGCCAGGTAAATCCAATTCCCCGCGTTGCGTTGAGTGCCACGCTGGGGGAACTGGAGAAAGTGCCCGAAATGTTGCGCCCGGACAAACGACTCCCCTGCGTAACTGTTACAGATAGTAATAGCATGGCCACTCTTCAGGTACAGGTCAAAGGGTACCTGGAGCGAGTGATCCAAAATGAGGAAGAACTTCAGAGTTCAGCTGAACATGACGTTTGCGCTGACATTTTTAGACTTTGCCGTGGCGATTCTCATTTGGTCTTTGCAAACAGCCGAAAACGCACTGAAAGCATTGCGGCAACGCTGAGCGACATGTGTGAGGAACAAATTGTTCCGAATGAATTTTTCCCCCACCATGGTTCCCTTGCCAAGGAATTACGTGAGGTGCTTGAATCTCGTCTTCAGAAAGGAAATTTGCCCACAACAGCTGTTTGTACAATGACGCTTGAGTTGGGAATTGATATCGGTAAGGTTAAATCGGTTATCCAAGTTACGCCTCCGCATTCTGTTTCCAGTTTGCGCCAGCGAATGGGGCGTTCTGGGCGACGCGATTCCCCGTCAGTACTCAGAATGCTAATTACAGAAAATGAGCTTACTGTGAGTAGCAGTATCGTTGATCACCTACGACTCCAGTTGGTGCAGTCGATGGCAATGATCAGGTTGATGATCTCTAAACAATGGTTTGAGCCTGCCGATTCCCGGCAGATGCATTACTCCACGCTGCTACACCAGATTCTTGCAATTACCGCACAATGGGGTGGAGTTCGTGCCGACCAGCTCTGGTCACAACTATGCCAGACAGGGCCGTTCAGAAATGTAGATTTAAACGATTTCAAAAGCCTGCTTAAACATATGGGAGCATGTGGCCTACTCACTCAACTTGCTAGCGGCGAAATGGTTGTTGGGGCAGAGGGGGAGAAACTGACTAACCATTACACTTTTTATGCCGTGTTCAATACACCAGAAGAGTTCCGCATTATCACCGGAAACAGAACCCTTGGAACAGTGCCTGTGGACTCCCCACTGCTACCAGACCAACACATCATCTTCGGTGGGCGGCGCTGGAAAGTGACAGAGATCGAGACAGAGAAAAAAGTTATCTATGTAGAGGCAACCAAAGGCGGTCAGCCACCACAATTTAGTGGGGGAGGTATGTCTGTTCATGATGCCGTTCGTCAGGAAATGCTCGCTATCTATAGGGAAGGTGATTACCGCATAGCAATAGGTAGCAAGAAAGTAGATTATGCCGATACTGCCGCCAGAAACCTATTTGCGGAAGGCTGTAGTAACTTTCAGCGTTTTAAACTTCAAAATGAGTGTTTTATTACGAGTGGACAACACTGTTACGTAATACCCTGGATGGGGGATAAAGTTGTCAATACGATTACAGCCTTGCTCATACGTTGTGGTTTTAAAGCAAATTCATTTGCTGGCGTTATAGAAATCGATAACTCCAGTGTAGCTTCCGTTCAGCACGCGCTGAAAGAAATGCTGTTGTCAGGCTTGCCATCTGCATTTGATCTTGCCACAGATGTTCCAGAAAAGTACTTAGATAAATATGACGAGTATTTACCAGAGTCCCTTCTTGCGAAAGGGTATGGTGCAAAGGCGTATGAAACAGAAGGTACGCGCATCTGGTTGCAGAAACATCTTTAGTAATCTGGATATGTAATCAGGGTATAAATAAGACATATATACCCTGAATTTTTTATTTCCCTGTAGATTTACTAGGCTTTAGTCCCGGGGTATTACCAGGAGTATCTTTATTATCACGTCGACGTTGATCCGGTTTTCCTGTCGATTTAGCAATTGGTTTTGGACCAGGTTTAAGACCCATGATAGTTATCCTTTAGAGGTGTAAGAGGGAAGCCTCAACAATGATATATTGGATAATGTGAAATTTTTCAATGGGAGCGATCAACATATCCAATGATTAACTCGATATTGTGAACAGTGTCCGCTTCTGGCACAAAGCAGACGTTAAGACTTACAGCATCGGGAAACTTCTGGATGCCGCGTCAGCGGCATGGAGGCGCCAGATGAGGTTACATGTGTCTGTGGCGTCAAATGGCGCCGAAAGCCCGGCGTAGCCGGTTACCGGGCTATAAATTCTGCCACCCTACCCCCTGCCCTGATTAGCCTTAACCATCTAACAGCAATGAAGAAGTCAAAGTAATCCCTTTTAACCCCGGTGAGCGGGCTTTACGGCGTTTACGACGTAAAGGGCGTGATTTCCGGGGCCTAAGCGGCGGCAGCTTGCTGCTGACGCTTAGGGGGATGTTCATCAACTATTTCAGCGACACCAGGGAACTTAACACGGTAGCTGCAAAGCCATACCCGCTTAAAACAGCTCAGACGCCTCTGTACGCGGTCGGAGTGGTCCCGACAAGGCGACAGCCGCAGTCGGGGCGTATCTCCGCGTTAGCGGGCCGCAGGGCCGCTTACGAGCGTGTACTAAACAACTGACCACAGCACCACCCACAGCGATGAAGAAGAATAGTTAC
>NZ_GL882869.1:18477-19747 GCF_000195655.1 Klebsiella sp. MS 92-3 | reverse complement strand
GGCGCCGAAAGCCCGGCGTAGCCGGTTACCAGCCTATAAATTCTGCCTCCGCCCTGCCCTGGTTAGCCTGAACCCACTAACAGCAATCAAGAAAGTTAAGGTTATCCCTTTAACCCCGGAGCGCTGGCTTTACGGCGTTTACGACATAAAGGGCGTGATTTCGAGGTCCTTAGTCGAGGTAGCTTGCTGCTGACGCTTAGGGGATATTCTTCAGTTATTTCAACGACACCAGGGAACTTAACACGGTAGCTGAAAAGCTCAGCGCCGGAGATCCTGCCGCCCGGCCAGCGAAAGCCGGCGGCAGGTATACCTCTCAAGGCAGCATCTTACCCTTTGGCAAAATTGGCCTGGATCCGCTGCTGCAGATAATCCTCGGCGCTGATGGGCGGGTACTTTCTCTGCGGCCCGAGGATCTCGACATCTTTATTGGCCTGGCAGAAAAACGCCAGGCTGTAGCGCGGACCCTGAAATTCATGGGGCAGCGGGTTTCTCACCCGGTGGAAGTTAGACGGCAGCTGGTCGTCGCTCCAGCGCATCAGCATATCGCCGATATTACAGGTGATCACCTCTTCCCGCGGCTCAATGCTGGTCCACTGCTGGCTTTCACGGTCTTTACCGGGACAAACCTGCAGGCCGCCCTGGCCGGGGCGCTGGAACAGCAGCGTCAGACAGTCAAAATCGGTGTGCGCGCCGGCCCGCCACATCCCCTGCTGCGACTGCTCGGTTGCATAGTAATGCAGCATGCGCAAGGTGCTCTGATAGGTGTCACGCTGCGGATCGTGCGCGGTGGTGAAAAACGATTCCGGAAAACCGAGCTTCAAAGCAAAGCAGGAGAGGATCTTCATCCCCAGCTGCCAGCACTGCGACTCAAACCCGAGCATCGTCTGCCGGAAGCCTGGCAGCTCCCGATCGCTGGGCCAGCGCCCGGCCATCAGCGGCCGGGTGATCTGATACGACTCTTTTTGATCCGGCGTGCGGGTCGATGGCCGAACCTGCGCTTTGCTTTCCCAGCCGGCGTTGCCGGCTAGCGGATACTGGCGCTTCACCTCGTCGGGCAGGTCGAAAAACGCCTCGGTCATGCTGAACGCCTGGCGGATATCCGCCAGCGGAATACCGTGATGGCTGACCTGGAAGAAGCCAATCTCTACCGCCGCCTCCCACAGTTGTTCGGCAATGTCATTTTTTCTTGCGGCAAAGTTCGACAGGTCGATACAGCGCACTTCGCGGGGGGGGGGGGGCTCGCCCCCCCCCCCCCCCCCCCCCCGCCCCC
>NZ_GL882869.1:15912-18387 GCF_000195655.1 Klebsiella sp. MS 92-3 | reverse complement strand
CCTCTCCCCCCTCGGCGCCCATCAGCGCCTCTTTTTCCAGTTCCTGTAAGGCATAGCGTTGATTCTGGGTGGTTGCGTTCATCGTCATTATCCTGTTATCAGTTAAACAGCGGCGCGCTGTTGGAGGGTACGGACGGCCGCCAGCGCGTCGTGGCGCATCGCGTCAAGGTCGAGACCGGGAATGGCGTCGTCTTCCACGATGGGGCGGCCATTGAGCAGCAGCGCCTTTAGCGCGGCGCGCCCACCGCAGGCCACCGGCCCAATGGCCATATCGTGCAGGCCGAAGTAGCGCGGATCGTCCAGCCGGTAAATGGCAAGGTCCGCCTGCATGCCGACCTGCAGGGTGCCGCTCTGCGCTAAGCCGAGGATCTGCGCCCCGCCGGCGCTGCCCCAGCGCACTACATCCTCCACCGTGGCCGCATCGGCCCCACCCTCAAAGGTCCCCCCGGCGTAGCGCGGCTGCGCCAGCATCCCCTTGCGCGCGCGCTGCAGCAGCCATGCGGCATGGGCTTCGCTTTGCATATCCGCCGCTTCATTCGAGGCGGCGCCGTCCACCCCCAGCGAGACCGGGACCCCGGCCTGCTCTAACGCCAGCAGATCGGCGATGCCGCTGCCCAGCCGGCCGTTGCTTTGCGGGCAGTGGGCGATGCCGGTTCCGGTAAGGCCCAGCAGGGCAATCTCCTCCGGCAGCAGCTTCACCAGATGGGCAAACCACACGTCATTTCCCAGCCAGTCGTGTTCCGCGCAGAACTGCACCGGCGTCATGGCGAATTTCTGCCGCGCGGCGTCGAGATAATCGACGGTTTCCGATAAATGGCTGTGCAACCGGATCCCCAGCTGGCGGGCCAGCTTCGCCATCTCCCGCAGCTGGGCGCCCGGCGCGGAGTGCAGGACGGTAGTGGGCGCCATCACCACCCGGCGCAGAGACTCGGGCCGGGGGTCGTGATAGCGGCTGACCAGCCGTTCGACATCCGCCATATAGCCGTCGAAGGTTTCCGGACGCAGCGCCACCGGCAGATCCTGTTCCACCGCCCGGCCCTGGGTCGCCCCACCCCGGCACAGGACGATGCGCATCCCCAGCGCTTCCCCTTCGCTGAAGACAATCTCCGAGGTATCGAAAGGCATATCCGGCCAGTACAGGTAGTTGTGATCCGCCACGCTGGCGCAGCCCGAGCGCAGAAGCTCCACCAGGCCAATGCGCACCGCCAGACGAAAGGTATGTTCATCGAAAGCCGCGCGAAAGCGGTACGGCGTGGCGCTCAGCCAGGCCGTCAGGCTCTGGTTCAGCCCCTGCGGCTCGCCCTTCAGCAGCGACTGAAAAAGATGGTGGTGCGTGTTCACCCACGCCGGATAGATCACGCAGTCGCGGGCATCGATCAGTCGCTCTTCCGGCAGCGGCGTCAGGCTGCCGATGGCCGCAATCCTGCCGTCGCGGATGCGAATATCCGGCCCGGCCAGCCGCGCCGCCTCTCCGGGCAGACCGCTGAGGATGGCATGGGCATTTTTAATCATTAATGACATGGCGTTGCTCCTCAGGGTTTAACCTGCATGGCCTGAACAAATTCAGTAGTGTAGGCCTGTTTCCAGTCGGTGGCCGCCGCCAGCAAACCGGCGCTGACCATAAAGTCGCGGGTCTTCTGCCAGCGCGCGTCGGTCATCGTCCCCCAGCCCTGGCTGGCGGCATCCCCGCCGTCGATCAGGTGATGCTCACGGATCTGGGTCACGCCCCAGGCGAGCAGATCGTCGGTCATTTTCGGGTTGTCCTGCTTAATCAACGCATTGCCCGGCGCCGGATCCTTGAGATAGCTCACCCAGCCCTCCATTGAGGCGCGGACAAACTTCGCCATCGCCGCTTTACGCTCGGCGATGGTTTCCGGGCGGGCGATAAGGATGCCGCCGTAGGGGGGATAGCCGTGCTCGGAAAAGAGGAAGAAGTTCGCCTTCACTCCGGCCTTCTGCACCTGGAACACCTCGGAGCTGACATAGGCCTGCTGGGCGACAGCGTCATCGACGACAAAGGGTTGAATATTGAAGGTATAGGGGCGAACCTGCGCGTCGCTCAGCTGGTATTGCGCCTTCAGCCACGGCCACCACGTCGCCTGACCGGAGCTGGAGACCAGCAGGGTTTTGTCTTTTAGCCCCTGCAGGGAGGTGACATCGGCATGGGTCAGCAGCCCCTGGGGATCGTACTGAAAGGGCGCGGCAATGGCCTTTGCCTGGAAGCCGCGCTGAATGCCTTCCAGCAGCTGCAGGTCGTAACCGATGATCACATCGGCCCGCTTCGACAACAGCAACTGCATGCCGTTGACCTGCGGTCCGCCGGAGCGGATCTCGACATCGAGACCGTATTTTTTGTACAGCCCGGTGGCCTGAGCCTGATAATACCCCCCCTGTTCCGCCTGGGCGTACCAGGAGGTCAGCAGAACGATTTTCTCCTCGGCCTGAACGGCCAGCGAGACACCGCCGAGGGGCCTC
>NZ_GL882869.1:4933-15807 GCF_000195655.1 Klebsiella sp. MS 92-3 | reverse complement strand
GGGGGCCACCAGGCCCAGCCAGCGTATGCCCCGGGGAAGGCGTGCGCCTGTTTTCATATCCCTCTCCTCTTTACGCCGGGAGGGGGAGCGAGCGAATGTGGCTCAGCCTCCCATCCCGGTCAACATTGAACCGCGACATGGTGACTGAGCAATGTCCCGTATGGATAACCCGTACTGACCGCTTCTACTCACACTCAGCTATACAAAAACAATGCCAGATTTAAACGCCTGCGAGCGGCCGCGAGAAATCGCCTGCGCCGCCGCCCTTGGGCATGCAACCTTTGATTCATGCTCACAAGAAACGCACCATAATGGTGCGCTAATGAATGATTTTAGTGCCTGCCCGACATTTCACAGCTGGCTGAAGAGCATCTCCAGCTGGTTCAGCATCATCGAGGCGGCAAGGGAAAGCTGGCGGGCGGGCGAGACGCACAGCGCCAGGGTGAAAGGCTTAAGCTGCGGATCGGTTAGCGGCACAAACGCCAGCTGGCCGGACTCGATCTCATCGAGAATATCCAGCCGACACAGGATGCCGATGCCCATCTGCTCTTTGATCAGGGTGCGGATCATGTGAATGTTATTCGATACCGCCACCTCCTTTACCTCGTTGCCGCTGATGTTCACCAGCGCCTCCACCGGCTCGCTAATCATCAATGGGGCGGACGGCAGGATAAAGGGGTAGTCGAGGCACTGACTAAAGCGCACCGCGCTGCGGCTGGCCAGCGGATGGCCGGTGGGCACCACAATCCCCATATTCATCTCGGCAAACGCCCGGACCTGCAGTTCACGAGAGGTCTGGGGATTGAGCATGATGCCGAAATCCGCCTCGCCGGAGATCAGCGCCTGCTGGATGTGGATATTGTTGATGGTGGTCAATGTAAAAGAGATGTTGGGATAATGTTTATGCACCTCTTTGAGCATCGTCGAAAAGAAATGCCGGTTAATGGCATCGATGGTGGCGATGCGCACATGCCCCCGCCGCAACCCGCGCAGATCGTCCAGCTGCTCGCAGACCCGGGTAAAGTCCTTTTTCCAGTTATTGGCCGCGTGCAGGAGCAGCTCCCCGGCGGCGGTCAGCCTCAGCCCGGTGGGATGGCGCTCGAAGAGCGGCATCGCCAGCTCCTGTTCCACGCGCAAAATCTGACGGTCGATGGAAGACGCCGACACATGCAGCGCCTCTGACGCTTTACGAAACGATCCCTGACGGGCCACTTCAGTGAAATAGAGCAGAAATCGGGAGAAGGCAAACATGGTTTGGGTGCTCTCATTTTTGCAACGGGTTGTGCGAATCAAAGCTCTGGACGCAACAGTTTTATCACAATACCGTAGCATTCATAGCGGAGAAACGATCGTTTCACCCATTTTCTTGCACGCCGGACAGTTCACCGCGAAGGGGAGTTATCTCTTCGCCGCCCCTGGCCGCCCTGCAGACAGCGGAATGAGGGAGAGTAAACGGTAATGCACAGCCACGAACTTATTTCGGTCTCGGTCGGGGAAATACGCCCCAACGGACAGGGAAACCTATCCATAATTTTGCAGACGGCGGCCGGGGAAATATTACCGGCCTACTCCGCCGGGGCGCATATCGATATTATTATTCCCGGCGTCGGCTCCCGGCAGTATTCCCTGTGCGGCACGCCTGACCGCAGTAATACTTATGAAATTTGCGTCAGGCTGACTGACACCTCCACCGGCGGCTCACGCTATTTGCACCAGCAGCTCAAAGCCGGCGATCGGCTCGCCATTTCGCCGCCGCGCAACCATTTTCCCCTGCCGCAGGCCGGGCGCTACCTGCTGTTTGCCGGCGGTATCGGCATCACGCCTTTGCTGGCGATGGCTGAAGCGATTGCCGCCAGAAAGGGGGCGCTGGAGCTGCATTATTATGTCGCCAGTTCGCGCCAGACGGCCTTCTCCCCGCGCCTGAACCAGCTGACTGCGAACGGCACGGTGGCCATTCACTGCAGCGAGGAAGGCGCGTCGCTTCGCCAGCGGGTCCCCGAATGCTTAACTGTGCCCCACCCTGATACCGCAGTAATAGCCTGCGGCCCGGAGGGTTTTATTCAGCGACTGCGGTCGGTCATGGAGGAATATCGCTGGTCGCCGTCGCAGTTCGTATTCGAGCGTTTTACTCCCGCGGCGGAAAATAATACTGCGGCGAAAAATGCGTTTTATATTGAGCTGGCCTCCAGCGGGCAGCGCCTGCAGGTGGCCGCGGATCAAACCATTGCTCAGGTATTACAGCACGCCGGGGTGGAGGTAATGCTCTCCTGCGAACAGGGAATGTGCGGCTCCTGTATTACCGGGGTCCTCGACGGGATCCCCGAGCACCGGGACAGCGTGCTGACGGCGGAAGAGAAAGCCGGCAACGACCAGATCACGCTCTGCTGTTCGCGGGCGAAATCGCCGGGTCTGGTTTTGGATCTGTGAGGAGACTGACGATGACGCTCCCCTCCTCTTGTGCGCCGCTCACCGGCATCAGCCGCGCCCGACTCCCGGCCTGGGCGCTGCCCGACGGCTGGCCGACGCGGGCCAACGGTGAACCGCTGCTGGCGGACCTGGCCTTTCGCGACGGCCGGATCGCCGCACTGACCCCAACCGACCAGCCGACTCCCGGCCTGTGGGACCTGGCGGGAGCCCTGACGCTCCCCGGCCTGGTGGAACCCCATGCCCATCTGGACAAGACATTCACCATTGAACGCTGCCGTCCAGCGCAGGCCGGGCTGCTGCCGGCGATCCACGCCATGCATGAGGATCGCCGACACTGGTCCAGGGCGGATATTCAACGCCGGGCGTCCGCCGCGCTGGCCCGGGCGGCAGCGAATGGCGTGACCCATTTGCGCAGCCATATCGACTGGTTTAACGCCGACGCGCCGGACGCCTGGCAGGAAATCGCCCGCCTCGATACCGTCGGCATCACCCTGGAGCGGGTGGCGCTGGTCCCGCTGCCCCTGTTTCGCGAGCTGGCGCAAGCGGAGGCCATCGCCCGGACGGTCGCCAACAGCGGAGAGCGCTGCCTGCTGGGCGGCTTCATCCACTCCTCCAACTGGGACGCCACCGCCATGGAAAATCTGCTGTACAGCGCGGCCCGCTGGGATCTGGATCTGGATTTGCATATTGATGAGGAGCTCAGCGAAGTGTCTCAGGGGCTGACCTGGCTGGCGGATCATCTCTCCCGCCACCCTTTTCCCGGGCATATCTGCTGCAGCCACGGCTGCGCACTGGCCGCCGGCAGCGACGAACAGGCGGCGCCGATCCTGCGCCAGCTGGCGGCGCACGGCGTCACCCTTATCGCTCTGCCGATGACCAACCTGCTGCTGCAGGATGCGACGTTCGGCCGCACGCCGCGCCAGCGGGGGATCACCCTGCTGCACGAGGCGCAGGCCGCCGGCGTGGCCACCCTGCTCGGCTGCGACAACGTGCAGGATGCCTTCTGCCCGGCGGGGAGCTATGACCCGCTGGACACCCTGGCCTGCGGTCTGTTCAGCGCTCAGCTCAGCGACCTGTTCGACCAGCAGTCGCGGCTGATCTGCGATCGCGCGGCGCTAACCGGTTCGCCGGCAGACGCGGCGCCCTTTGCCGTCGGAGCGGCGGCCAGCGTGGTGATTTTCCCGGGTAGCGACCGTTTTACCTGGCCTTTAAACAGCGCCGCCCGTCTGGTGGTTAACCACGGCAGGTTAACCCACCGGCGCGTGTGGCAGGAGGAGATGGCACATGAGTCTTGAAGCAGGCGCCGGGGCGCCGCTGGCGCGGTATGCCGCCTGGCGCAGAGCCGGCGATTTTATCTTTCTCTCCGGCATTATTCCGGTCAATCCCCTGACCGGCACCATCGTCAACGGCTTTCAGGATGTGCCTGAGCCGGTGCGGGAGCTGCTGGGGGCGACCGGCGAATTTTCAACCGATGCGAAACAGGGCCCGATCCTCGCCCAGAGCTGGTACGTCCTGGAGAGCATCCGCCGCACCGTGGCGTCCGCGGGAGGGCAGATGAGCGACGTTATCAAGCTGGTGCAGTACTTTCGCAACCTTGACCATTTTCCCTATTACAGCCGGGTCAGGAAGCTGTTTTACCCCGACCAGCCGCCCGTTTCCACCGTGGTGCAGGTCAGCGAAATGCTGCCCGACGCCACGGTACTGATTGAAGTCGAAGCGACCGTCTGGTTACCCCCGTCATTTAACTCCGAGGCACCGCGATGATTAACGGTTACATTCCTGCCGCGCGCTTTCTTCCTTTTCTGAGCTGGACGGACGTGGCCGCCCTGCCGGATAAAAGCAATACGGTTATCGTCCTCCCCACCGGGGCGATCGAACAGCACGGCCCGCATCTGCCCTGCTCGGTGGACAGCGTGATATCTTCCGGCGTGGCGGGCCATGCCCTCGCCAGGCTGCCGGCGACGATCCCGGCCTACGCCATTCCGCCGATCGTCTACGGTAAGTCCGAGGAGCATCTGCATTTTCCCGGCACCCTGACCCTTAGCGGCGATACGCTGCTGCATACCCTGCTGGAGATCGCCGAATCTCTCTATCGGGCCGGTTTTCGCAAGCTGCTGATGATCAACGGCCACGGCGGCCAGCCGCAGATCCTGCAGATCGCCTGCCGGGAAATGCGCCTGCGCCACGGGGATTTCATCGCCATCCCCCACGACGTGTTCAACGTGCCCAACTGCGAAAAACAGTTTCTCAGCCCGCATGAACAGCGGATGGCGATGCACGCCGGGCATAGCGAAACGGCGCTGATGCTGGCGCTGGCGCCGGAGTGCGTCCATATGGAACGGGCCGTCGCTAATTTCCCCCCGGAATTCCCCTGCCCAACCCTGTCGAAAGGCCGCCCGGCGGCGGCGTGGGCGTCGTATGACTTTGGCCCCAGCGGGGTGATTGGCGACCCGACCCCGGCGACGCGGGAGCAAGGCGAAGGGCTTCTCGACTCCCTCGCCGCCAGCTGGGCGCAGGCGATCATCGAGATCCACCGCATGGCCTGGGTCGAACGTCGCGAACCGACCTGGGGCAAACAGCACTGGCACGGCTTTGTGCAGTCCCTACCACCTTCTTTCGCTGCTGAATCCAGGGAGCCCTGATGAATACCAGATTGACGCCCGTTTTTACCCTGCTGACCGTGGCCGCCCTCGCGACCTCAGCCTCCTGCTTCGCGGCGAAGAAGTTTACCTTTCTCACCAACTGGTATGCCCAGGCCGAACACGGCGGGTTTTACCAGGCCCAGGCCACCGGGCTGTATCAACACGCCGGTCTCGATGTCGAAATTAAAATGGGCGGCCCGCAGATCAACGTCATGCAGCTGATGGCGGCCGGTCAGGCGGACTGCACCCTTGGCGACAACGGCCAGGCGCTGGAGACCTGGCAGGCCGGGGTGCACGCGGTGACCGTCGCCACCGTGTTCCAGCACTCGCCGACGGTGTTTATCACCCATGACAAAGTGGAGAACCCGGCGGAACTTAAAGACAAAACCTTCCTGCTCGCCACCGAGGCCTATACCTCCTTCTGGCCGTGGGCGAAAAGCGAGCTGGGTCTGGCTGGCAGCAAAGTGCGCCCCTATACCTTTAACGTTCAGCCGTTCCTCGCCGATAAAAATCTGGTGCAGCAGGGCTACGTGACCTCGGAGCCGTTCTCCGTCGCCAAAGGCGGACAGCCGTTCTATGTCTATCCGCTCAGCGACTGGGGCTACCCGCCCTACGGCAACTCGATTATCTGTATGGCCGACACCATCCGCAAACGTCCGGCGGCAGTGGCGGCCTTCGTCAAAGCCTCCATGGAAGGCTGGAAAAGCTACCTGCAGGATCCCGCCCCCGGCAACAGCCTGATCGGTAAAGCGAATCCGCAAATGGGCGCCGAGCAGATCGCCTTTGGCATTGCCCAGATGAAGCAGTACCAGCTGGTGACCGGCGGCGATGCTAAGTCCGGCGGCATCGGCATCATCACCGAGCCGCGGCTGAAAAAAACCTGGGACATGCTAGTGAAAAACAAACTGATCGACGCCAGCAAGGTGCCGTTTGAGCAGACTTACACCCTGGAGATGGTCAAAGACGCCGGAGTGATGCCATGAATACCGCCCCGAAACTGACCGTGATGAGCGATACCCGCTTTATGCCCGCCGCTGCCACCCCAGCCATCGAGGTGCTGTCGGCGGAGAAAATCTACAGCAACGGCACCCGGGCGCTGCTGCCCGTCAACCTGACCATCAATCAGGGGGAGTTTATTACCCTGCTCGGCCCGTCCGGCTGCGGTAAAAGCACCCTGCTGAAGATGGTCGCCGGCCTGGTGGAGCCCAGCGACGGCAAGCTGATGCTGTGGCGGCGCGACAGTCGGGAAAAGGCCCAGCATCCGCTGTCGTTCGTCTTCCAGGAAGCCACCCTGATGCCGTGGAGCAGCGTGCGCAATAACGTCAGGCTGCCGCTGGATCTGGCCGGCGTGCCGCGGGCGGAGGGCAATACCCGGGTGAATGAAGTCCTTGAGCTGGTGGGCCTCGGCAAGTTCGCCGACGTCCTGCCGCGCGAACTCTCCGGCGGCATGCAAATGCGCGTCTCCATCGCCCGCGGCCTGGTCACCCGACCAAAGCTGCTGCTGATGGATGAGCCCTTCGGCGCGCTGGACGAAATTACGCGTAACAAACTCGACAGCGACCTGCTGCGTCTCTGGCAGGAGCAAAACCTGACGGTAGTGTTCGTCACCCACTCGATCCACGAAGCGGTGTTTCTCTCCCAGCGGGTGATCATGATGGCGGCCCGTCCCGGACGGGTGGTCGAAGATATCCCCATCCGCGAGCCGTTCCCGCGCAGCGAGGCGTTCCGCGTCAGCCCGGCCTTTTCCCTGTATGCCCGTCAGCTGCAGGACAGTCTGTTGCAGGCCAGCCAGTCCGGTATGGAGTCATAATATGAAAAATACAACCGCAACGCCGTGGATCCAGCATCCGCGTTTTCTCAAAATTCTCTATCCGACCCTCGTCGCGGTGGCGATGGTGCTCCTGTGGCAGGGCGCGGTGAGCTATTTCCGTATCCCGGCCTTTCTGGTGCCGTCGCCGCTGGTGATGCTGGAAAGCCTGTGGACGCATCTCACGCCGCTGCTGCTGGCGCTGCTGTTCACCCTCAAGATCACCCTGATCTCGTTTCTGCTGTCGATTGTCATCGGCGCCGCGGTGGCGTTTATCCTGGTGCAGAACCGCTTTGTGGAAACCGCCCTGTTTCCCTACATCGTGTTTTTGCAGGTGACGCCGATCGTCGCCATCGCCCCGCTGATCATCATCTGGGTGAAGGATGCCACGCTCTCGCTGGTGGTGTGCGCCACCCTGATGGCGGTGTTTCCCATCATCTCCAATACCACTCAGGGACTGCGCAGCGTCTCCCCCGGCCTGCTGAGCTATTTTCGCCTCAATCACGCCAGCCGCTGGCAAACGCTGGTGCGGCTGCGTATCCCCTCGGCGCTGCCCTATTTCTTCGGCGCGCTGCGTATTTCCAGTGGGCTGTCGCTGATTGGCGCGGTGGTGGCGGAGTTTGTCGCCGGGACCGGCGGGACCAATACCGGGCTGGCCTATCAGATCCTACAGGCCGGCTACCAGCTGGATATCCCGCTGATGTTTGCCGCGCTGCTGCTGATCTCTCTCGCCGGTATCGCGCTGTTTGGCGTGATGTCCTGGGTCTCGCGCCGGGCGCTCAGCGCCTGGCATGAAAGCGAAGCCGTGCAATCTCATTAATGTTCTGCTGACGAACAGGAAAAAGAATGATGACTGATGAACAGCGTCAACACGCGGTCGCGGCGATCCAGCAGGCACTCCCGGCGCTGGAGTGGACCTTACAGCCGGCGAAGATCAAACGGCTCTCCCGCGATTTTCACTGGTTCAGTCCGCTACTCACCGAGCAACTGGCGGGGAAACAGGCGGACGCGGTGGTTCGCCCGCGCGATGAAGAGGAGCTGCGCCAGCTGGTCTGCGCCTGCGCGCAGCACCAGCTGCCGCTGACCCTGCGCGGCAGCGCCACCGGCAACTACGGACAGCTGGTCCCCCTCGAAGGCGGGCTGCTGGTGGATATGACCGGGCTCAACCAGATCGTCGCCCTCGGCAACGGCACAGTGAGGGCCCAGGCCGGCATTCGCCTGGCGGACATCGAAACCGCCGCCCGCCAGACGGGCTGGGAGCTGCGCTGTATGCCGTCGACCTATCGACTGGCGAGCCTGGGCGGTCTCTACGGCGGCGGGTTCGGCGGCATCGGCTCCATCAACTATGGGCCGCTGGCTGCGCCCGGCAATGTGCTCAGCGTCAAAGTAATGACCGTCGAGCCGGTCCCCCGCGTGCTGACCGTCCCGGCTCCCGAAGCGCTGCTCCTGCATCACGCCTACGGCACCAACGGCATTATCCTGGAGGTTGAGCTGGCGCTGGCGCCTGCACACCAGTGGATTGAACGTCTGGACGTGTTTGACGATTTCGCCGATGCGCTGAACTATGCCAACGCCTGCGTCCGCTCGCCGGGGCTGGTGAAGCGCCAGGTGGCGCTGCTGGCCACGCCGATCGCTGACTATTTTAGCCACCTCAAGGATCGTTACCGCGCCGGGCAGCATGCGGTCATCAGCCTGATCGCCGAGGAGAGCGAAGGACTCTGCGCCAGCCTGTTACCGCGCCATCGCGGGAGCAACGCCATCCGGCAGGCCAGCGAGGAGGCCCGGACGCGCAACGGCTCGTTAATGGAATACTGCTGGAACCACACCACCCTGCATGCGCTCAAGGTGGACAATACGCTGACCTATCTGCAGACGGCGTTTGATCCGCTGCGCTATCCGCAGCAAATTTTACAGATGGAGCAGCACTTCGCCGGGGAGGTGATGTCCCATATTGAATTCCTGCGCGATATCGAGGGCAATCTCACCGCCAGCGGTCTGCAGCTGGTGCGCTATACCACGCCCGAACGTCTTAACGCCATCATGCAGATATTTCGCGACAACGACGTCAAGATTAACAACCCCCACGTGCTGCAGGTTGAGGACGGCAAACAGGGCGTGATTCGTCCCGACGTCGTGGCGGTGAAACAGTCTCTCGACCCGGCGGGATTACTTAACCCCGGCAAGCTGCGCGGCTGGGCGCTGCGCGACCAGCTGGAACTCGACAGCAACCCGCTGACGCGGGCCACCCGCGAAAGCCCCACGACCTGATGGTCCCCGGTCCGGTTGGGCGCTAACGGGTCGCTGGCCCGTTGCCGCCCAACCTCATTCTGCGCCGGACAGTCCCGCCATATGGACGATAAGCCCTACTGCGGCGGCGGCGGCCAGTACCCAGGTCAGCTTCCACTTATAACGAAACAGCAGCCCGGCGGCGCCCAGGGCTATGGCTGCGGACCACGGGTCGAAACCGGATGGTCCCCAGACGCTATGCCAGATAAAAAACAGCGCCAGATTCAGGATAACGCCCACCACCGCGGCGGTGATGGCGGTCAACGGCGCGGTAAATCCCACCTTATTATGGGTCGTTTCAATAAACGGCCCGCCGGCGAGAATAAAGATAAACGAGGGTAAAAAAGTAAACCATGTCACCAGGCACGCCGCCGCGATGCCCCCCAGCAGCACATCATCGACGCCCAACACCGCTTTGGTGTAGCCGCCGACAAACCCGACAAAGGTCACCACCATGATCAACGGTCCAGGGGTCGATTCCCCAAGAGCAAGGCCGTCCATCATCTGCCCTGCCGTCAGCCAGCCATAGTGGGTCACCGCCCCCTGGTAAACATAAGGTAAGACGGCATATGCCCCGCCAAAGGTCATCAGCGCGGCTTTGGTAAAGAACCAGCTCATCTGGGTCAGCGGATGCGCCCAGCCCAGCATTAGCGTCAGGGCGGCCATCGGCACCAGCCACAGCAGCATCCCGGCGATCAGCACCTGAGAGGTACGCCGCCAGCTGAAAATGGCATGGGCCGGGATCGGCGTCGTGTCATCAATGATGGCGGCTCCGCCAGGGTGACTCTGCGCACGGTGGGCGTCCGCTTTGCCGAATATCGTCGGCGCCAGCCGTCCGCCGATAAAACCCACCAGTGCCGCGGCGAGGACGATCAGCGGAAAAGGAACGTTCAGCGCAAAAATAGCGACAAAGGCAGCGGCGGCGATGGCCCAGTAGGCGCCATTTTTCAGCGCCCGCGAGCCGATGCGGTGCGCCGCCTGCAATACTATCGCCGCTACGGCGGGTTTGATGCCATAAAAGATCCCCGCCACCACGGCGACATCCCCCCAGACGAGATAGATCCACGCCAGGGCGATGAGTAACACCAGCGAGGGCAAAATAAACAGCACCCCGGCGATGACGCCTCCCCAGGTTTTATGCATCAGCCAGCCGATATAGGTCGCCAGCTGCTGGGCCTCCGGGCCGGGCAGGACCATACAAAAATTGAGCGCATGCAGGAATCGCCCTTCCGATATCCAGCGTCGGTTATCCACCAGCTCCTGGTGCATCATGGCGATCTGCCCGGCAGGCCCGCCGAAGCTGATGAAGCCAAGCTTGAGCCAAAAGCGAAATGCCTGCCAGAAGGAGACGGAAGCGACGACGGAAGGACTGTCACTCTGCGGAAGAACGACCGTTTTGCTCATGATTGCCAGACCTCATTTCACAGGACCTCAGTAAGCCGTCGAACAGCGAGCAAGCTGCCGCCAGCAGTTGGTCATCGTCCGTAATGGTTTCCCGCAGCCCTGCAAGAATGCTTTCTACCCCCGCCGCCTCCGGGGTCGGTACCCCACCGACGTCCAGGAAGTGGATCAACCGTCCCAGACTGTCGGGGATCACCGCGTCCAGCACAAAACGCCGGACCAGTACTTCGAAGGTCACCAGCGTGCCGACATGGCTGAATG
Organism: Klebsiella sp. MS 92-3; assembly: GCF_000195655.1. NCBI lineage: Bacteria > Pseudomonadati > Pseudomonadota > Gammaproteobacteria > Enterobacterales > Enterobacteriaceae > Klebsiella > Klebsiella sp. MS 92-3. The sequence goes on along the minus strand of NZ_GL882869.1, from coordinate 4,983 downwards.
GCGCGCCGTCAAAATCAAAACCGACCGCCGTCGCCGGACAGGTCTCGGGC
>NZ_GL882869.1:398-4829 GCF_000195655.1 Klebsiella sp. MS 92-3 | reverse complement strand
AAAAAACACCCCCCCCCCCCCCGGCCCCGGTCGCGTGGGGGGCGCGCCCAGCCACAGGAACCGCGCCTCGTCGTCAATAAAGCGCCGGATAAGCCAGGCGCTGGCCAGACGATCGACCCACGGGCGTCGGCGGGTGGCCCACAGCCGGCCGCGAAAGGCGCCTCTGTCCAGCAGGCTCAGTTCGCCCGCCACCGACTGCGGCTCGTTCGGCGATAGCCGCTGATTAATGACCTGCTCGATAGTGGCCAGTCGCTCAGCGGCTTGCTCCCGGGCGGCCCCCGGGAAGAAATCAATAGCCTCGATCCGCCGGTAGTCACGCTGAATTTTACGCAGTTGTTTGAGCTGAGCCGCCAGTTCGTCGTTGGATAACGTCCCCTGCAGCGCCTGCAGATCCTGCAACAGCGCGTCGTACTGTTCACGACGATCGAATAGCGGCCTGAGCGCCTCTTCTTCCGCCGCCTCAATCGTGAAAACATACCCGGTCCCCCCTTCCGCGCGGATCGCCTGGCAGGTGCTGAGGAAAGTGTCATAGCCCTGGCGCACGTCGGGCAGCAGATAGACCCCATCGCGCAGGACCGCTGCCCCGCTCTGCTTCAGGGTTCGCCAGACACGCATGCGCAGCGTGGCTTGAGACGTTGTCAGGTTAAGGATCAAGAGATGCATTGTCATGTTGTAGAGATTACTACAGCATGTAGCGTCTGTGACGTTTTTACGCGCAAGGAGTCAGATGAATTTCAGCAATGCATAGCTGAAAAAAGCAAAAGACGGCCTGCGCAGCGGCAGGCCAGGCGCTAAGCGCGGGATGGGGATAAGGGGCGCAGCAGCAGGGTCAACAACGCCACCGCAACCGGGACCAGGGAGCCCCACAGCACGGCGTTCCAGCCGAAGGCGTTGAGCAGAACCCCGGACGAAAACGACCCCACGATCATCACGCCGAAGACCAGAAAATCGTTGAGCGACTGAACCTGGGTCTTCTCTTCCGGGCGGTGGAAATCGATGATTTTCGCCGAGGCGCCGGTGAAGCCAAAGTTCCAGCCGATGCCGAGCAAAATCAGCGACAGCCAGTAATGATACACGCCGAGACCGCTCAGGCCGACCGCCACCGACGCGGCGGTGATCAGCAATCCCGCCGCCGCCATTCGCACTGCGCCGAAGCGCTGGATCAGCCGGCCGGTGAAAAATCCCGGGCCGTACATCGCCATCACATGCCACTGGATCCCAAGGTTGGCGGCCTGCTGGGAAAGACCGTGCATATGCATGGAGAGCGGCGCGGCGGTCATCAGAAAATTCATCACCATATAGGCCACCGCGCCGCTGAATACCGTAGTGGCAAAACCCGGCTGGCGGACAATCTCGCGCAGCGACCGCCCTCCGCGCACGCTGGCCGCGGTGGGCTCCGCCGGCGTCACCCCTCTCAACAAAAAGGCGGCCAGCACTGCAACCAGCGCCTGAGCGAGGAAGGTGACGGCGAAGGTATGTGCCGGCCAGAGGTGCATGGTGCCGGTGACCAGCATCGGGCCAATGATCCCGGCGGCCACACCGCCGCCCATCACCAGCGACAGCGCACGGGCGCGACGCGCCGGGGCGACGCCGTCGGTGGCGGCAAAACGAAAACTGAGCGCCACGGCAGCATAGGCGCCGCCAAGCATCGCGGCGAGACAAAACAGCAGAAAAGAATTCAGCACTACCGCCAGGGCGGCCGCCAGTCCGGTCACCATCCCGGCGCCGGTGCCGAGCCTGAACGCCGCTTTGCGGCCCCGCGTTCGCCCCAGCGCGCCGAAAGGCAGAATGGAGGCCGCCATCCCCAGCACAAACAGGGTGATCGGCAGCGTGGCCAGCGACGGGCTGGGGGCAATCGCGTTACCCACTATCGCGCCGGTAGCGTAGAAGACCACCGAGTTGGCGCCGGCCAGCGCCTGAGCGGCAGCCAGGCGAAAGATGTTTTTGTTCTGCACCGCCAGCGGCAGCATGTGTTCTGTAGACATCCGTTGTTTTCACCGGTTTGAGAGTGGCGCCAGGCTGGCCGTCTGGCATCGCGCCCTGTTTGTTGGGTTCCCTGACCGTTACCTTAGCCGCAAAATACGCTTTTGCACCATAGCGAATCGCAATATTACCCGGCGATCTGGCCCCTCTTCTGCGTCAGATCGCCGGGCCGGGCTTCGCCGCGCGTTTTATTCCGGGGATCCGTCGCGCCGCGCGGCGGCAAATTTCGCCGCGATCATTGCGGCCGTCGGCTGGACGCCGCCCAGACTCCACTGCTCCGGGTCATGTTCGTCAATGCGGATCCAGACGGACTGACGGAACTGCGGATCGCCCTGCCCCTCAATCTCCACCAGCAGATCGGTCATCCGTCGCAGCAGCTCACTTTTCTGTTCCGCGGTCATGATCCCTTTAATGGTTTGCACGTTAACAAATGGCACGCTATTCTCCTTAGCATCTAGGTCTAAAATTCAAACTCAGAGTAGAAGGTCAATCTCGCGATGTCAAAAAATAAATCACTGCCCTACCTCGACCCGGCGCTGTGCGGCCTGGCGGAAGGAGCCAAAATACTCGGCGACCGCTGGGTGCTGCTGATCCTACGCGAGGCGTTTTACGGCGTGACGCGCTTTGAAACGTTGCTGTCGCACACCCATATTACCCGCCAGACGCTCACCACCCGGTTAAAAACCATGACCGAAACGGGATTGCTCAACAAAGTGCCCTACCGGGAAGCCGGCTCCCGCGAACGGTATGAATATGTTCTGACTGATAAAAGCCGTAGCCTGGCGCTGGTGCTGTTCGCCCTGATGGAATGGGGCCACCAGCACGTGCTGCACAGTGCGCCGCATATAGCATTGGTGGACAGCGCCAGCGGCGAGGCTGTCCATCCGGGGTTTATTACTGCCAGCGGCACCGTGGCGAGCCCCGCCGCCCTGCAGATCGTCAAGGCAGACGAACGCTAATAGCGCCGCTACAGAACTTTCGTACGCCTCTGGCGAAAGCCGCCGCAAGCGGGTATGTTGCATAGCCACGGTACCCGACGAGCGCGGGACATTTTTGTTTCATCGAACTGTGCGATAAAGGATGAAGGTATCCGGTGACCATTCCGACGCGCAGATCGCGCATGCTAAAGGTAGAAAATGTCGCTTCGTTCTCTGCGGGCTTTATGTCTGACCAGCTTTTTTATTGCCGACGTGCGCGACGGCCTCGGCCCGTTTCTGGGGATCTTTCTCACCCAGCGTCACTGGCAGGCGGAGGACATTGGCCTGCTGATGTCCGTCGGCGGTATCGCCGGCCTGCTGGCGACCCTGCCCGCCGGCTTCATCACCGACAGCTCGCGGCATAAGCGCTTGCTGCTGGCCGGGGTCTGCCTGGTGATCACCCTCACCACCCTGCTGCTCTGGTTTAGTCAGAAGACCAGCGTGGTCGCCCTCTCGCAAGTCGCCAGCGGCATCTGCGCGGCCTTTGTCGGACCGCTGATCGCCGGGATTACCCTCGGTCTTGCCAGACAGCGCGGCTTTAGCGCCCAGATGGGGAAAAACGAAGCCTTCAACCACGCGGGAAATTTCTTCACCGCGCTAATGGCCGGGGCTATCGCCTGGTACTGGGGCATCGGCGGCATTTTCATTCTGATGGCCTGTACCACGCTGCTTACCCTGGTCGCCCTGCTGGCGATCCGCGGCGGCGATATCGACGATGATGCCGCCCGCGGCATCGAAGCGGCATCCACGCCCTCCCTGCCGGGGTTTGCCATCCTGTTCCGCCATACGCCGCTGCTGATCGCCGGCGTAACCCTGATGCTGTTCCATCTCGCCAATGCCGCACTGTTGCCGATGCTGAGCATGCGGATCGCCGCCGCGCCGGGACACCTCAATCCCGGACTGTTTGCCGCCGCCACGGTGATTATTTCGCAGGTGGTGATGATCCCGGTGGCCATCCGGGTCGCCGGCAGCATCGACAAATACGGTTACTGGCGATGCATCCTGCTGGCGCTGCTGATCATGCCCATCCGGGCGGCGCTGGCGGCGTCCAGCGACGCCCCGGCGATGATGGTCCCGGTGCAAATTCTTGATGGCCTGGCGGCAGGGATTTTGGGGGTGGCGGTGCCCAGCTTTATCGTCTCGCTGCTGCGCGGCAGCGGGCACGTTAACGCTGGACAGAGCGTGGTGATGCTGATGCAGGGCGCCGGGGCGGCAATGAGTCCGGCGTTAACCGGGTCTATCGCCGGGCACTACTCCTGTGCCACCGCCTTCGGCGTGCTGAGCGTTATCGCGATTGTCGCCCTGATGATATGGTGGCGCAGCGCTCCGCTGCTCACCGTCTCCGCGTCACCGCCAGTCGGCGAGAGCGGGCAGTAACCTACGGCACAGCGACCTGGGGAGAGAGGAAATCGCCAGCCCGGGGGGAGCCCCCCCCCCCCCCCCCCGCCCGTCCCTGGCTTAAATGGTCAAG